>JADFJB010000018.1 GCA_022566355.1 candidate division KSB1 bacterium | reverse complement strand
CTGCATTCCCAGCAGCCAAGGATTGGCAGAGAAAATAAACTTCTCCCTAGTGATGGGAAGGACGAAGATTACTTTGGCACATCGGTTGCAATTAGTGGAGCTTATGCCATCATTGGCGCACCCCAAGCCATGGGGGTAGGGGCGGCATATATATACAAGCTTGACGGCAGCGATTGGGTCGAAACACAAAAGCTGGTGCCAAGCAATCCCGTTCCTTTTGGAGATTTTGGTTTTTCGGTAGATATTGAAGGAAGCGTAGCTGTTGTCGGGACTTTATCTGGATCGGCCTCCATCTTCGAATTCGATGGCTTTGAATGGACGGAACGACAAAAGCTGCTATCATCGTCTTTCCCTGATGCTGGTGGTTTTGGCAGATCTGTCTCTTTGAGCGGTCGCCATCTGATGATCGGAGCCCCGCACGCTGACGGATCCCAGGGTAGTGCTTACATCTTTGAATACGATGGCAGCGAGTGGATTGACCCACAAATCCTGCTGCCAGAAAATCCCCCTCTGCTGCCACAAGGTGCACTTCTACTTTTCGGTTTGGAAGTATCAATCGACGGCAATTTGGCCATTGTAGGAACACCTGAAGGGGTGGCGTACGCCTTCTCATTTGACGGAAGCAAGTGGGACCAACAAATATTAAAACCCTCTGATAACCCTACAAAACCCAATAGCAGTTTTGGTAGACCGGTATCTATCAGTGGAAACCGGGCGTTCATTGGGAGACAGGAGGATGACATAAACGGGGAGCTCTCCGGCTCCGTTTACTATTTTGAGTATGACGGCGACGAGTGGCATCAAAAACAAAAACTGCTGGCTGAGGATGGTGGGAATTTCGACTCATTTGGTAGAAGCTTACAAATCAATGAGGATTTTCTGGTTGTCGGGGCTCCCGGGAACCTTGTCAATCGGGGAGCGGCCTACATCTTCGAATTCGATGGGGCGGGCTGGTCTCAGAGGTATAAACTAGTCAAGGGAGACCAGGAAGGAATTGATCCCGACCCCGACCCCGACGACGAAATCCAAGGCAGGTTTGGGAATTCAGTGGCTATTGATAAGAGCATCGCCTTAATTGGCTCTTTTGAGGATGAGGAGAATGGCATTCAGTCAGGTTCAGCTTATTTGTACGAGTTTATTGCACAGCCAGGCCAGCTCACAGCCGGGGATGGCGAGTCGGGCAACCTGGTGAGAATTTCCTGGAACAACCGCTCCAATAACGTAGAAGGATTTAAGATATATCGCGATGGCATAGAGATCGGCAGCACGGTCCTCGCGGCTTCCGTCTTTATTGATTTTGGTGCCATTGCTGGGAAGATCTATGCCTATGAAGTATCGGTTTACAATAATTTCTGGGGGGAATCGCCACGAACCATGGCCAACTTTGGCTGGAGGCGTGCAAATGGTCGGATTAGTGGCAAGGTGCAAACGGATCGGGGCTTAGAAATTGCAGAGGTCGAGGTTTCCGTTGCTCCTACTTCGAGTTCTCTGACCACTGCGCTGGACTTTGACGGCAAGGATGATTATGTACAAATTCCACACATCCCGAAAACCAATGAAACGACCATCTCCGCATGGGTTAAAACTTCTTCAGACAGTGATCAGCAAATCCTGGCATGGGGTCATACCGATAGCAACCACACCATAGAGTTTAAGGTGTCGGATGGGAAGCTAGTGTATGCGGAATGGGATGGCAGCTCTCGGAGCCGGTTGCAGAGTGAATCGACCGTGAACAGCAATGATTGGCGACATGTGGCTGTCGTCGTTTACGGCGATAGCGCCCAATTTTTCATCGACGGGATTGCTAAAGAGCAGGCTTCCGATGTTAGGCGTATTACGACAACCAATACCCTTGCCATCGGGGCATATAAGCAGTTTGGAAAAGTGAAGCAGCCGTTTGATGGCGAGATCGACGAAGTGCGTCTCTGGAATATTGCGCGTACTGGCCCGGCTATCAAAACGGATATGTATCGCTTGCTGCAAGGCAATGAGCCGGGATTAGTGGGGTACTGGACCTTTGATGATTCCACCAGGTCCGGTGAGACCCTGGCCGCGGATTATACCCACGGAGGTGGTCATCATGGCAAGATTATCGGGGCCGTCTGGAGCAGCGACACGCCCGATGTCAAGCATCGTGCCGTCACCGATGTCAACGGAGACTATGATATTCGAAATATGTATTATGATGAAGGGCGGGAATTCAGGGTGACGCCAGACAAGGAAAGGCACGGTTTCGATCCGGAATTTACAGACCTGTACTTAGAAACCGCTGGCGGGCGGACCGTCAGTTTTACCGATACCACCACGTTTTCAGTGAAGGGCCAGATACAATTTGCCGGCACCTTGTGTGGGGTCGAGGGCGTGGAGATCTTTCTAAACGGGGAGGCTACCGAGGTTCTTACCGATGCCGAGGGGAAATTTGCACTCGCCATAGAGGAACCCGATCAAGAGTATACCATCACTCCAACATTTGGCGATTCGGGCTATGCTCACTTGTTTCAGCCGCACGATATCAGCCTAACCATTACAGAAGATGTAGATGGCCTGCAATTCTGGGATACCGAAAGCCGCAAACTGTTCGGCAAAGTGAGAGGCGGATGTATCGCAGGACTGGGAACCGCACAAATCCGAATCACAAGCTCTGCCAACCCGGCTTGTCTTGACACCACGATTGTAACCGATTTCAACGGCAATTTTCGTCCCTTATTCCCGGCGCAAGAATATTCGGTTGAGCTAATCCAAATCGACAATGCGGATTCCAGCGCGATTCTGGAATATTTCTCTCCTGTAACGGTCGATTTAAGCCGGGAGGACCAGCGTCAGAATTTCATCTATCATCCTCCGCCGATCATCCAACTTTCCATATTCCCTGAAGAAACAACCTGCGATAGCATACCCATCATGCGGCAGTTTAAAGACTATTTGCTTTTGATCGAAGTATTGGAGGAATACGAAGGTCAAGTCTGCCTTGTAGCTAACGGAACCGTCTCTATCTTCGACGATATCGGTGGTAACCCGGCACAGCCGGTAACGCTGGAACTGAAGAACGGCCGAGCCGAATATACCCTAACCGCTGGCGAACCGAATATCCTGGGCGGCGGCCCGCATCCGTATCAGAAATTGCTGCAGGTGACCGCGGACGTGGATAGTCAGACGGCCTCCCTGGATCAATGGGTACTGGTCACGGGCCACCGACCGCGGACGCCTACTTTTGCGAGCACCACGCCGGAACTGCCTTTGATGATTTTGCGACATCCGCCAGGGGACCAGAGTTACAGCTTCCAGTCTAAGGGCAGCACGATTATCAATCGTTATTCCTTCGCGTTCGAAGAAACTGCCGGCGGTGGAGTATTTGCCGATGTAAGATTGGGGTCCGTAGGTTCCACTCCTAGCACGCCGGCGGGCCTTCCGGTTGCGAACTTTGGCGGATACGTAATTCTGACCGGCAGTGTATCTGCAGGTGGTGGCTTTGGTGGGTCCCGTGTGTTCACCACAACATTAACTACCACCGAAGAATTCCGAACCTCAAAGGGCGATGTCTTTATCGGCGCCTCGATGAACCAATTGTTCTCCCTGACCGATGTGATCGATTATGACAGATCCTCCTGTCAGGTGGTTCGGGACACCTCCCTGGCATTGGAGGTGGTAGGGTTTGAAACGACCTACATCTACACCGAGGATCATATCAGAAACACCGTCATTCCCCAATTACAACTACTGACCATTCTGCAACCAGACTCGGTTGCGTCTAATTTAAAAATTAATGCTGCTATTGCGGTTTGGCAGCAGGCCCTTGCGATGAATGACAAACTTAAGGACGATGCAAAGTTTGAGCGCAACCTCTCTTTTGGCGGCGACACCCAGACCACCTACACCTCTACAATGGCCAAGGACTCGGCTCACACCTTCGAATTTACTACATTCATTGAGGAGGAGGCAGCTGCTGGCCTTGGGGTTGTGATTACCGGCGTTCCATTGGAGATAGGTGTCAAAACGAAATTTCAAATTACCACAAGAATAACGATTCATGATATCACGAATTCCCAGGAAACTACCCTGGGGTTCAGCTTGGGAGACGACGATATCGGAGACTTTTTCAGCGTCGATATAAAAAAGGACGTCAATGGCTATGGTACGCCGGTGTTCGAACTGGTTGCTGGTACCAGCAGTTGCCCGTGGGAGCCCGGCACGCAGCCACGGGACGGCGTGCAATTAGCCATTGACACGTTTATTCAGCAAGACGTTCCGCCCGATGAGCCGGCGACGTTTATTCTATCTTTAGGCAATACCAGCGAAAGCGGCGAAGCCCGGGCATATGATCTGCGGGTCATTCAGCTCAGCAATCCCGATGGTGCCATTATAAGGGTCGGGGGCGTGCCGATGGGTAATGCACTCTCCTATTTCATTCCGGCCGGAGATTCGGCCTACACTGCAACCTTGACCGTGGAACGGGGACCGCTCGCCTTCGACTATGAGAATCTGCAATTGATGTTAGCCCCACCGTGTGAATACGACGAATGGCTGGCCAGAGGAGAGCTGACCATTGCTGATACCGTCACTTTTTCCGCACATTTTAGCAGTTCCTTGAGTAATTTGAATCTCCTTTACCCAAATAGCGGTTGGAGCGTGGGCAGCAGCGACCAGGAATCCGTGCCCATCATTATCAATGATTATGATCCCTATAATGAATACCTTGAAAACATTAAACTTCAATACCGGCAGCCGTTACAAGCGTGGCTAACGGTTTTTGAAATCCCTTATCGTGAACTGCCTGCGGATTATATTGTCGCAGATTGGGATGTTTCTGACCTGCCCGATGGTAAATATGAATTACGCGCGGTTAGCGACGGCGGTAACGAAGGCGTGACTTACAGCAGTACAATTCATGGCCGCATCGATCGCAGGACGCTATTGGTTCTTGGCACTCCGGAACCCTCCGATGGCGTGCTCAACGTCGGCGAAAATCCATCCATCAGACTCAGCGGCGCCCTGGACTGTGCTTCCATCGATGCCGAACGCCAGGTTTCGTTGAGGTTTGCCGATGATGACGCAAGAATCGATGTCACACTGAACTGCAACGGCGAAACGCTCCATATCAGCCCGAGCTTGCCATTTTCGCAACTGGCAAACCGGACATTAATTGCTAAAGTATCGGACATCCGAGCCGTGAATGGTAAGATACTGCGCAAAGCGGTCAGTTGGTCTTTTCGGGTAGATCCAAGCCAGGTTTACTGGACCAGCGCGATGGTTTCTTCCACAGTCTATAAAAACCGTTCCGAATCGATCACCAGCAAGCTGAATAATACCAGCACGGATACCCTGTCATTTAACATCAGCCGTTTCCCTGCCTGGCTCACTCCCAGCCCGCTTAGCGGTGAGATTGCACCAGAGAGCGAAATAGAAATAACCTTCACAATCGATAGACAGCTAGATACCGGACTCCATCAGGATACGGTATTTGTAGAAACCTCTCACGGCCAGCAGCTATTAGAGGTTTCTATCGACGTTCTGCATGAAGCGCCCGCATGGCAGATCAATCCAAGTGTGTATACCTATAGCATGAATGTCACCGCCCAGCTAATACTAGAGACTAGCCTTTCGGACGACGTTTTTGACCTGTTGAGTGTTTATGTAGACAACGAAATCCGCGGTGTTACCCATGTGGAATATGTTCCCGCCATCGGTAGATTTGTTGCCCTTATAACTGTTTACAGCAACGTGCCCAGTGGCGAACCTCTTACTTTCCGTTTGTGGGATGCTTCAACCGGCAAGGAATATGCATACTTCAGGCCAGACTATTTTTTTAGCAGCAATGCCTCCTATGGTAGCCTCACCAATCCGATTCTTATTGAACCTGATGCATCTTTCCAAACATTTTCTATGAATTCAGGTTGGACCTGGTTTTCCAACAATGTCGAGACAATAGAAACATCTCTTGATGAGGCATTGATGAGTCTATCACCCAGGAACGGCGATCTCATTAAGAGCCAGATCGGCTTCAGTCAGTATCTTGAGGGCACCGGCTGGATAGGTAATCTCGAAAGCATTGAAACTGGCAAAAGCTACCACATTAACTTGAGCAGCCCTGACCAACTTCGCTTAGTTGGGGAACCGGTGGACCTATTCAACACGTCCATCCCGGTCGATAGCGGTTGGAATTGGATTGGCTACATGCATGACGAGTTATTAGATGTCAATGATGCACTGTCCTCGTTGAAACCTGCCACCGGCGATCGCATCAAAAGCCAAACCCAATTTGCCGATTATGATGTCTTTAACAGAGCCTGGCTCGGCGATTTGAAGGTTATGACTCCCGGCCAGGGGTATCTGCTAAAAATTAGCAAGCCGGGCGATTTACTCTATCCTGATTTGAGTAAAGAAGTTGTCGACAACCAGAGCACAATTGCGTTTGCAGGTAAACCTGAATGGTCCTTAGACGTGAAGGCTTATGAATACAATATGACCATGACCGGTCTGCTTGAATTCAATGGACAGACATTGAGCAGCAGCGATGACATCATCGGGGCTTTTGTGGGTGAGACCTGCCGAGGCCTGGCCCAGCCCATATATGTCCCCGAACTGGAAGGACATTTCGTGTTTCTGACGATCTATTCAGACACGGCCGAAGGCGATTCCGTTCGTTTTCAGGTGTACGACTCTAAGGCAGATGACACCCGAAAAGTCGAAAACACCGTGCTGTTTAAGAGCGATGACATTGGGGGGCAATTGCTCGAGCCATACGTTTATACGGCATTGGCCAATGGCGACGAGCTGGTACCCTATGAATTTTATCTGAACCAGAACTACCCCAATCCATTTAATCCGGAGACAACAATTGAATATGGAATTCCAACAGACCAACACGTAGAACTGGTCATCTACAACATTCTGGGCCAGAAAGTAACTGTTCTGGTTGATGAGAAACAGTCGGCAGGGCGGTATAAAGTCTCATTCAATGAAACCAGGTTTGGCCTCGCAAGCGGCGTATACTTCTACCTGGTTAAGGCAGGAAAGTTTGCCAAGGCCCACAAACTGCTGCTGTTGAAATGAAATCGTTTGGTTGTCTGATGCTCTAGCTAAGCGAATATTTGGAAGGATGGCTGCGTTCGCGTTTGAGCATTAAGCATGCTGCTTCCTGCATCCAGGACGAAAAAAATCTGAAATATTTTACGTGAGGATAATTTCCTATGAAATATTTTACCTTGGTAGGATTAATTGTTCTGTTTATTTCAATGTGGGCAATCAATTCCAATGCGCACGCACAAATTAAATGGGAAGCAACATTTGACACAACTGCACTGCCATTGGATTGGCTGGTGATTGATAAAGATGGCAGCGGCACAGGGATAGAATACACCCAGGCAGAAACCACCCCAAGTGGAGTGATGATAAAACCTCAGGCAGGCCAAAGTTTTTGGTCAAGCAATGTTCAAAATGCCAATTTGGCGGGTGTCATCGATGAATGGCTGATCAGCCCGCAAATATCAGTCATCTTCGAGGGAGACAGCTTGTATTTTTGGGCGGGGGCCGTGGGTGGACCCTTTGATGATTCCCTGCTGGTGTTGGTCTCCACAACCGATAATCAACTTTCCAGTTTTTCCGATACCCTTGGTTATTTCAAGGTCGACGGCCCGGTAGGCTCCTGGCATAAGTATGGTTTTGATCTTTCGGCATTTGACAACTTGGACATCTATTTTGCGATTAACTACCATATTCAAGATGGCGGTCCGGGAGGACAGCATTCCGATTTCGTCTGGATTGACCATTTCATTATCACGGGAGATCCAGCAACGATTAATAATCGGCCAACGAAGTTTCCTCTGTTAGCTCCGGAGAACGGGGCGGTGTTGAGTTCAAACTCAATCCGGTTCAAGTGGAACGCTTCCACTGACAGTGATTCAATGGACACGCTGCGGTATGAATTAAAGATTCTGGACAAATTTCCAAACATAGTCCTTTCAGGTATATTGGACACCGTGTTGGTTTTCTACTGGCCCAACGATTTGCTTACAGATGAGACGTATCGTTGGACCGTCAATGTCACCGACGGAAAATCTAATGTCGCGAGCCCGGACACGTTTTTATTTAAGACACCAACTACCGTAGGAGTAAATGATCATTTGGATCAGATTCCCCAACATCTGGTATTGGAGCAAAACTACCCCAACCCGTTTAATGCGGAGACTACAATTAAGTTTGCACTTTCTCAACAATCCAAGGTTACACTAAAGCTCTTCGATATCTTAGGGAGAGAGGTCGCGCCATTAGTTGATGAAGAGCTGCATGCTGGTGAACATAACGTGGTTTTTGATGCGCAGCATCTAACAAGTGGTATCTATTTTTACCACATACGCGCAGGTGAGTTTTCCAGAATACGGAAGCTAGCAATATTGAAGTAGGAAGTACATCTACTGCATGGATGCGTGAAACTGGGTAAACAGCCAACTGTTGTTAGCCTCTATTGTTAAATAATCTTTTTAATCAATTCTTGGTGTGCCCACCTATTCCCCAACAAACCTCTTGAAACAAAAATCCTAAATACCTACTTTCTAACCATTAGCCCGTCAATCACAACCTCGTCAACCGAAAGGACCTATCATGAAAAAGCTAATCTTACTATTTTGCGGTTTGTTCCTAATCTCCACCTCACACGCCCAGATCAGCGCCAAGCTCATGCGCTATATGGATGTATCGGATACCCAGATCACCTTTGTGTATGGCGGCGATATCTGGGTCATGCCGAAAAGCGGCGGGACGGCGATCCAGGTTACCCATTCGCCGGGTGAGGAATCCTGGCCGCGCTTTTCACCGGATGGCAAATCCATCGCCTATAACGCCAGCTACAACGGCAACGTGGATATTTATGTCATGCCAACCCTGGGCGGTGTGCCAACCCGGCTGACCTACCAATCCCACAGCGACCGCATGGTCGACTGGCATCCCGATGGCAAGCGCATTTTATTTGCCTCAAACCGGGAAAGCGGCCAGCAGCGTTTCCGGCAGTTTTATTTGGTCAGTAAGGATGGTGGAAATCCAGAAAAGCTAAAGGTGCCGTACGGAGAATTGGCAAGCTATTCACCCGACGGCAATTTCCTCGCCTACATCACCAAGATTACCGAGAACTATCCCTTCAAACGCTATCGCGGCGGTCTGGCCTCGGATATCATCATTTATGATTTGCGCAACAATAGCGCCGAAAACATTACCAACAATCATGCAAACGACGGCAAGCCCGCCTGGGCCGGCGACAAAGTCTACTTCTTATCGGATCAGGCAAAGAACATGCGTCTCAACATCTGGGTCTATGATACCCAAACAAAAACCACTTCCCAAGTTACTCAATTCAACGATTTCGATATTTCCTTTTTGTCAGCCGGACCGAATGATCTGGTCTTCGAGGCCGGTGGCTTGTTATACCTGATGGATCTGAACAGCCAACAGTATAAGCCGGTGTCGGTGAATGTGGTAAGCGACCTGTCGGCAGAAATGGCTCGATCTAAAGATGTCAGCAAAAGCATCAGAAATATGACAGCCGGTCCCGAGGGCAAGCGCATCGTCTTCGAAGCCCGCGGCGAATTGTTTAATGTGCCGGCGTTGGATGGCTATGTCATCAATATGACCCAATCCAGCGGCGCATTCGATCACGATCCGGCCTGGTCGCCGGATGGTAAGCAGATTGCCTATTGGAGCGACCGTTCCGGCGAATATGAGATTTACCTGCAAGCCAGCGATGGCACTTCAGAACCGAAAAAATTGACCAACCGAAAGATGGGTTTTGGCTATGCCCTGTTTTGGTCGCCTAATAGCAAGAAGCTGGCTTTCATCGATGAGACCAATAATATCTCTGTGGTAGATGCGGAAAGCGGAAAAGTAACGACCGCAGGCAATACCCATTGGAATGTTGGGCATGGCGGACGTTTTCGTTACCCGATTTCCTGGTCGCCGGATTCAAAATGGATAGCATTTAACCAGGGCATGGAAAACGCCAATAATGCCATCTTCCTGTACGATGTTGAGAATGGCACATCTCACCAGGCAACCAGCAGTTTTTATGAAGATTCATACCCGGTTTTCAGCGCCGACGGCAAATACCTATTTTACCTGACCAATCGCAGCCTGTCAGCGAACTACTCCGATATGGACGGTACCTGGATATATCCTAACTCTACCCAGATTGCTTCTCTTAGCCTGACCAAGGATACGCCATCGCTCCTGAAACCGAAAAATGATGAATTCAAAAAAGAGGAAAAGAAAGAAAAGGAAGATGATGACGAGAAGGATGAAAAGGGAGATAAGGAAGAAAAGAAATCAGAAGAAGAGACACCCGAGGTCATCATTGATTTTGATAACCTGGAAGCCCGGCTCGTACTCCTGCCGCCAAAAGCTGGAAATATTGCCGCACTGATGCCCTTCAAGGATAAGTTGGTATACTTAAGGCGTCCCAATACCGGTTCGGAAGAGAGCTCGTCATCCTTGATCTTTTACGACTTCGAGAAAAGAGAAGAAGAGACGATCCTTTCTGACGTAAACAGCGCTAAAGTAACAGCGGATGGCAAATCTCTGATAGTCAGCAGCAAAGAGAAATACGGCATCATCAAGCCGGAGGCGAAACAAAAGATCGAGAAACCCATCCCCACCGACGGCCTGGTGATGGAACTGGTGCCGCGGGAGGAGTGGCAGCAAATATTCACGGATACCTGGCGCCGGCACCGGGATTTTTTCTATGATCCCAATATGCACCAGGTCGATTGGAAAAAATTACGGCAGCGTTACGGCGCCTTGATCGAAGATGCCCGCACACGATGGGATGTGAGGTTTATCCAGTCCAATTTGGCTGCGGAACTCAGCGCCGGCCATACCTACACCCGGGGCGGAGATGTTGAAAGCGTCTCCCAACTGGTTACCGGATTCCTGGGCATCGATTGGGAAATGAATAACGACATGTACCGCATCAAACGCATCGTAACGCCGGCAGTGTGGGATACGGAGGTGCGGTCGCCATTCGATATGCCAGGTGTGGATGTGCAGATCGGCGATTATATCCTGTCGGTAAATGGCGTGGCGCTGGATCTTAAAAAAGATCCTTATGCCGCCTTCGAAGGGCTGTCGGGGAAAACGGTTTACCTGGCCGTCAGCCGGACCGGTATAAAAGAGGAAAGTAAAAACCATGTGATCAAATGCCTGACCCAGAGGGAGGAGATGAACCTGAGATATTTGGAATGGATCGAAAACAACCGCAAAATGGTCGATAAACTTTCGGATGGTCAGCTCGGCTATGTCTATATGTCCAATACCGGCAGCCGCGGCCAGCTGGAGCTGGTGCGAATGTATTATGGACAATTAGATAAAAAAGGATTCATCATCGACGAGCGTTTTAACGGCGGCGGGCAGCTAGCCGATCGTTTCCTGGAATTGATGCAGCGCCCGGTTGTTTACAACTTACACTGGCGCCATGGCAGAGATCACACCTGGCCGATAAAGACCAATACCGGACCCATTGGCATGCTGATCAATGGTTGGGCTGGTTCCGGCGGCGATGGCTTGCCCTGGGCGTTTCAGGAGCTGAAAGCAGGTCCTATCGTCGGCGAGCGGACATTGGGCATCCTGGTCGGGCCAGCCACAGGCCACCGCTTGATCGATGGCGGCAGCATCACCGTTCCCGGCGCCAGGCTCTACGATAATGACGGGCACTGGTTCTGGGAAGGAGAGGGTGTGACCCCGGACTTCAAAGTGTGGGACGATCCCAATATCCTGGTGCAAGGTAAAGATCCCCAGATCGAAAAAGTGGTTGAGGAAGTTTTGAAACTGTTGAAAACCAATCCACCTATGATGACACCGGCTCCACCGCTGGAAGATCGTACGGCTAAGGGCTTGAGTGCGAAGAAGTGAATAAATTTCAACGCAGAGATCGCTGAGAAGTGCAGAGATTATGTAATTAAAAATAAAGCCACGGATTTTCACTGATTGACGCGGATAAAATTCGTTAAAAAAATTAAAAATCATTAATAGCAATTTGATATTTGTAGAAATCTTCTAAATCGAAAAAGTGAAATTTATAAACTCCATTTATTAAATCCGTGTTTTATCCGGGCAAATCCGTGGCTATATTATTGTTTTATTTAAAAGACTGTGCGGATTGTTAATCTGTATGAATTATCTTGTCATAACCAAAACTTTGCCAAAAAAACACTATGTTGCCAGCTTGAGTAAGGATTTATAATGACCGGAGCTATTAAAATACTCCCGGCAACAATTTCCATGCTCTTTATTCTATGCACTCCTGCCTTCGCTCAAAAAATGAAAATTATTGAAATTCTCGATTCAAATTTATTTAAGTTAGAAAATGAGCAGATAATAAAATTGGCGAATGTGGAATCACCATCAATAAATGAGCCAGACTCATTATTCAATTATTTGGCAAGACATATCAAGCTTTACGCTGTAATAAAGCTCCTCAACCAGGATTTTATTATTGAGCCTTCGCCAGAAAGTAATAGAGATGCAAAGATCGTTTCAGTACATTTAATTCAAAAATACCCATTTCAAAAAAAATTGTAACCGAAATTTATCTCAAAAAAGGATTTGGGAAATATGTACAAATTGACACCTTATACAAAAGTAAATATATAAAAGCATCACGAATCGCGATTAAGAATAAAAAAGGAATTTGGGATCCGGCAGGTTTTCGAAAAAGAAATAAAAAAAATTTCATAGGTATCGCCGCTATAGGAGTTGGCTATTTTGATAAGGATGACAATGAAACGGTTTCTGACTATAAAGAAGCGCGCTTCTTGTGCTTAAATCTGAAAATTATTTGATGTCTGGTATCTATCTTAAGAGTGGGCTATTAAGCCATAGAGAAGAAGGGTTAAAGTTTTGCGAAGGAGCAATCGCTAATCAATATAAATCAGTAGCAGATATATTTTATTTTTCATTAGGGGGTGATAGGAATTGGAAATATTTTGGATTTAGAATTGGAATCAGTTATGTAAAAAGAGAAAAAGGATATTGTGATGAAGCCCCGTTATCTTTTGTTATCCCAATGGTGGTCATACGATTTGGAGTCATCGGGAAGTTATTTGCATCAATTTCTGCATTGGACGATATCGTCTTTTTACCCATAGCAGTCGGGTTGAATTACCATTTTTCTAATCACAAAACTAGAATTTGGGCCGGTGGTGCAGGTTATAACAAAAACTGGAAATATGGTATTAAAGCTTCTTATAAAATGCGAAAAACCTTATTCATTACTGAAACCATTTATAGACCATCAAAACAAAGCTTTGGACTTAGAATAGGAATTGGAAGAGTTTTTTAATGGCAAATGCCTGGTACAAAGTGGTTAACAATAAAATGGCATGATTCATAATATGATTACATTTGGCTCAACACCTCCGATTTCCTGCATATATATCCAAGTAACTTATTTTACTATACATCTTAGGGACTTGAATATGTGAAAGCATATTGCGAAGAATGATAGTATCAATGTCTTTCGACTCTTTAAGGAGGCTGGTTTTTGGTCACACTGGCTTGTAAAGGCAGGAGAATCGGTTGAACTCACTAATGTAGATCCTTCTTCCGCAAGGGCATGTGGTAGGTTCCTTTGGGCAAAATTAAACGGTAAAGGAATAAATGTATATTTTTTTTGAAATCCCATAAAATTTTTGCTCTACTCAAATTTCCTTTACATATTATATCAAATTCAAATTTCTTTCATAAAGAAAAAGAAAGGAGGGAAAAAATAATGGTAATCACTTCTCTATTTTTTGCAACAAACAGGAAACATAGGGGGAATAACCAATGGTCACCTTCCGGTTACGGTAAAAACTTTAGTAAAGATGGAATGCAGAATTTACGGTTCGGTGAACTTAAATTGCAAGTAAACGAACGGGTAGTACAAAATTTTCTGACAATAGAAGCTGACGGAAGGCAAGGTGACGGTGAACAGTTAGCCAAGTATTTGACAGGGTTAGTAAAGAAAGCCAAAATCACAGCGTATAAAGAAGAAACCGCTGATGCAGATGAGGAAATTCCTTCTGAAAATAATCCTTCTACAAAACTTTTTAAAACTTTGAAAAAGCTTATGGAAAATGCTGCTGATGTAGTGGTGTATATTCACGGATATAATGTGTCATGGGAAGAAGCAGTTGGTGCGGCCATGGCATTACAATACATGTTTAATAAAAACCGAGATAGTCACCAAAAAGATGTAGTTGTTGTTCTCTTTAGTTGGCCGTCCGATGGAAGCTTATTGCCCTTTGCCGCTTATAAATCAGATCGATCTGATGCGGAAGGATCAGGGCATGCGGTAGGTAGAGCAATATTAAAACTTCGTGATTTTTTAGTGAAACTTCGACAAAATTCGCTTAAACAAGATGAGAAATTATGTAATCAAGAAATCCATTTACTTTGTCACTCTATGGGCAATTATGTACTGCAGAATGCACTTGGTAAAATGATTGAACATGCAGAAGGGCCATCCTTGCCGAGAATATTTGACCATTTATTCTTATGTTCTGCGGATGTTAATGATGATGTGTTGGAAACGGACCAACCCATGAGTAGATTGCATGAGCTTGGCAGAAACATAACAATTTACTTCAACAAGGGTGACATAGCATTAAGAATTTCAGATTCTACCAAGGGCAACCCTGAACGGTTAGGTCATTCCGGAAATGCACACCCTTACTTAGTGCATAACAAAGTTCATCAGGCTGACTGTAGTCAGATTGTGGGTGGCCTGGTAGAGCATAGTTATTATTTATGGGCAACAGTAAATGAAGATATTCGGTTAAGTATTGAAGGAATAGAATTCGACGACAACAATTTGCGTAGGCGTCAACGAAGAGGACATTCCAATGAATGGGTTCTGAAGTAGTTTTCTTTTATAGCTAATGTGAGTTTCGACATATTTGAATTCACGGTTCGAGTTCAGTTCCTATGGCTTAAATTCAGCAGCCTGAGCGGAGTCGAAGGCTAATAATGGTGCACTTTTCTCTAAGATAATTATGTCAACTCACGTTTAGTTAGCATCCCACTCAACTCCTAAAACGAATCTTTAACAAAAGCTAATTCGAATTTATTATTGAAATATAAGATATCCACTTATCTTTCTCATATACCTGCGCGTTTTGCCAACTCAGGTAATTTTTTCCTTTTAAATTTGAAATGCATTAATATGACTTCCTAAAATTCACTAAAAAATCGAATTACACTAAAACCCATCCATAAACATAAAAAAAGTGCGATGCTAATTTTGGTCATAAAAGGCTTTATTTTTATTCGAATCTCTCTTCTTGTTACAACTTCAAAAAGATATTTCAGAAACAAAATCACCAACCCCAAATAAAGTATGGGGCCCATTAAATGAAATCCAAAGGATTCCAATAGATTCAAATGAGACATGGCATAAAAGGAACGGCTTAATCCGCAACTGGGGCAGCTATAGCCTGTGTTCTCGCGGAAGATACAAGTTACCAGGCTAAATTTTTCCGGATTCAAAAACAGGGATGCTAGCAATATAAAAAGCAAAGCAGATGCAACAAGTGACTTAGCTAATATTCTATTTGCAGGAAATTGCGTTTCAGAATATATCTTGATCATGATTTATTCTTTGGTGATCCTGTCCATCCAATCCAAAAATAGGTTGCCTTGTCTCTTCTTTTTTACTCAGCCGCTCAACTAGCCTTAGAATCATCAGCTTGTGGGAATATAACAAATTCAGGGCCGAACTGCTCCAGGAACTCCACACTGAATGACCTGAAGGTATACAAAATGGGCAATAAAATAACAGAACTGACATATGGGATAATCAACAGCAAAAAGCCAAGGCAGCAGGTAACTATACCGGCAATAATAACACAGGCTACAACACCCATGTACAATACAAAAATGAACAATCCGTAAAGAATGAATGACAGCCAGTGATGTGTTAAAATTGAAAGAAACTGATTCCATGCCTGGGTTGTAGTTGTATTGTTCTTATACATGATTGGGACAACAAAGTCATTCAGGAATAACGAGATATATGCAGTAACCACAAACAACGCCAGCGCCAGCAATGCCATTCCTATTATGCGCAAAAGATGTTCGTCTACAAAGAAACCATCGTAATAAATATCAACTACAATATGGTAGCATTGAACCATGACCAGGCTGAAGACAACCACGCATATGAGGCCATATAAGATACGCCATACAAACAGGGGTTCCCTTCCATTCTGTATTGATGCCACGGTTTTGCAACTACAGCGCTGTTATGTACCACATTTTCCAGAAACATAAACTTACCCCTGGAACTCAGCCAGGTTAAGAGGATAATAATTGCCAACACAGCAACAAGACTGAAAATGATTAGTGTGAACCAGCCGGGATTGTCTGTCAACCATTCCCTGACAACATCCGGAAAGCTGACGAAATCGTCCATGTTTGTGTGCCACTTTCCTTCATTATCAGAACCGCCAGGAGGCCAATCCATCAATTGTGCCAGAAAAGCAGTAAATCCCACCACAAACCATTTACCAATATCGAATGGCTTAAAAAGGGCAGTGGTCATTCGGTTCCAAGCCCGAGTTAACGGATCAAAATAACCTACGTTCATAATCCCTCCCGAGATTTAAGAAAGACGGTTTTAGGTCTTGATACCAAGCTATAAGAATAAAATTCAAAGCAAAGGCACAAAGGCACAAAGGCACTTACAGTAGCAATATTGTTAAAGTCAAAAAAAATCATCCCCTTAATGTTTTAAAGATAATTTAGAGACCTGTGAGGTGCCTATTCAAGAATAGGACTTATTCCAACGTATTTATATTTCAGGTGATATTTTTAAAAATAACCTATCATTGGTAGGAGCCATTTTCATAAGCTTAAGCATGCCGAGCATTGCTTCCTTTGGCTCAGTTTGCGCAAGTTGGCGCCGCAGCATGTTCAGCCATTTCATTTCATGCGCATCGTAAAGCAGCTCTTCTTTGCGAGTGCTGCTGGCCATCAGGTTAATAGCTGGAAAAATTCTAAATTCTGAGAGTGAGCGATCCAGGACAATCTCACTATTGCCAGTACCTTTAAACTCTTCGAAGATAAAATCATCCATGCGAGAACCGGTTTGGATCATCGCAGTTGCGATTACTGTTACTGAACCGCCATTTTCAATATTGCGTGCCACCCCAAAAAATTTCCTGGGAATCACAAGGGCATTAGCATCCAATCCGCCGGTTAATGTACGCTTTGTGCCTGGGGTGTGCAGGTTAAAGGCACGGCTCATCCGGGTAAGGCTGTCGATCAGGACCACAATATCACGGCCACATTCTAATTCGCAACGAATGTGAGACAGTGTCAGCTCTGCGAGATTAACATGTGCTTCAACATCTTGATCGTTAGAACTAGCCAGCACCTGAGCTGGAACATTGCGGCGAAAATGGGTAACTTCCTCCGGTCGTTCATCGATAAGCAAAACAATAATTCGGGTATCCGGTTCGCCGGAGTAAATTGCATTGGCTATTTCTTCCAGAAGCTGGGTTTTACCGGTTTTGGGAGGCGCTACGATCATGCCGCGAGTTCCCTTGCCGATGGGAGCGATTAATTCTATAATACGCATCGAGGTGTTGCCACCATCTCCGAGCCGAATTCGCTCTGTTGGGCTGATAGCGATCAGCTCTTTAAACTGTGGCCGGGCCTTGAACTGCTTTGGCGTTAAACCGCAAATTGTATCAACGGTTTCCAGGTGCCAACCCTTCTCATTACTGCTTGCGGTTCCGCTAACTTCTGCACCATCTACTAGCCCATATTCTTTGATCAGCTGAGCTGACACCTTAGCATCATTAGGATCGGGATCAAATGACCGTTTGGGATCACGTAAAAAGCCAATACCCCGTTGATATTTCATAACACCCTTAGTTGGTTCTGACATTTTGAATTCTTTCTGGTTGAGTTTATTCTACGCCCCAAAACCGGGGCAAAACACTTACAAATAACCGTATGCTTTTTAATTTAGATTAATGTTATAATAGATGCCTATTCTTTTTGGCCCATTCATCAGAAAAGTTTAATTTTGCTTGCATTTTACCAAAACCCGTGAATAGTTGATCCATTAAACAAACCGAAGAACATTGAAGAGTACCTATTAAATTAAAATCAAAAAAACGAAAAAGGTAAATAAAGCATCATCACAAATAGGCATACTTTTTTAACAGATAATGTGTTTGATTTTGAAAAAATTTCGGAAAGTAATTTTAGTTGACTAATGTATGGGATTTTATCACTATTAAATCTTTACATTAATTTTTGTGACAATTTCTATCCTATTAGGGTTGTATATTTGTAGCAATTTCATTTTTCTATATTGCTAAAGTCCTGTAAGGAAGAGATATTTCCTATTTCGTCCTTTCGGGAATTTCCTGTCTTTGTGCAAAATCGCTTTTATAAACTTATTTTTTCTTCTCAAAAAATTTTTAATCCAATTAAGCTGATCAAAAGCCAACAGAACTCAATCGGGAGATTGAATTTAAATAAGAGGGAAATATGGATAAGAATGGCACCCAATCCATTCAGAATAGAATAGAAAATTGTTCGCTGCTTATTTTTTTTGTTTGCAACAAATAATATATCGATATAATTAGGGCATCGCCAATAAATCCTACAATGTCAAAGAAATTGATAATTTTATTTTCCTATAGTTCTGGACACCTTTCTTTATTTAGCCTGCATTATTCATAAATTCTGCCTCCAAGACTCTAAGACACTAAGATTATATAACTTAGAAGAACTACGATTAAAAGCTGAGCTTCTTTCGATTTATTTTATAAAACTTATTTTCTTCTTTTTTTTCAATACTTTGTGCCTTCGAGCTTTTGTGGCTATGAATTGTTCAGGTTAGTAATCGTGTCCAATTTGTCTCAATATTTTGAAAGGTTAAGAAAGCAATATTCGAATGAACTACAAATAAATGATAAATGCATCAAAATGATTTTAAACGCCGTGACATGAATGTCGTACCTACAGTTTTCCCCTGGTGATGAATCGCAATGCGTCTAACCTGAGCCTGGCCGAAAGTATGGCTTCCCGAAGCGCATCTATTTCTTTTTCACAAATGGAAATCTCTTCTTGCTTGATGTTCTTATTCACCTTTCTTAGTTCCACCAGACGGGCCACTTCTTTCGCGAGTGAAGCGTCCATCAAGTGCAAACCGTCCTTGATAATTCCAGGGACATTTTTTTCCGCCAGCTTTTTACACTGGTTGAGCATTTTTGGAATGAGCTCCTGCCTGACTTCCGGGTTATCCAGTACCCTCATCTCCTTGCTTTTCTGTAGATGTTTTGCTAATACCTCTACCGGATGGGTTTCACGGCAATCCTGAAGTAAATGGTTTACCACTACACGAACCGGGGTAGGTGGTAAAAAGCGATCGACATACAAACTTTTCGGGGCCACACATTCCAGGACAAAAATGGCCTCCAGCAATATTTCCTGGGTTTCCTCATCCGGCCAAACGGCAACCGTACAATTGCCCTTTTCCGAACCTAGTATTAAATCCATGACACCAATAACCATGGGATGGTCCCAGGTTAGGAATTCGATATACTCATGGCTAAGCGCTGTGGTGCGATCAAAGGTTACGGTTAAATCATCATGCTTCAATACCGGTAGGGGAAACTCCGGGTTGGATAACAGGGAAAGTTTTAATTTGTAAGTTCGATCAAAAATTGCATCATGGCGAATTCCATAGAGGGAAAAAACATCCAGCATAAATTTTTCCAGGGCCCTTTTCCGATCGACTGTTTTTATTTCCCGGATCAGATTTTCTGCTATTTTGGGTCGGAAAGAGTTCAGTTCCAAAAGACGGTCTCTTCCCTTTTTCAATTTTTGTGCAATTCCGGATTTTTGTTTTCTTGTTTCTTGTAAAAATTTTTCAAATCGAGAGGATTGCTTATTGACTATTAATTCTTTTAATTCACCACTCACATTTTGAAATATTTGGTACACCCCCGGAACATTTTCTTCGAATGCATTTAATCCTTCATGGTACCAACGCGCCAGGATTTCATACTCACGGCCAGTAAAATATGGAACATAAATAAAAATAGTCTCTTTCTGGCCGATGCGGTCAAGACGGCCAATACGCTGCTCCAAAAGCTCGGGATCTAATGGCAAGTCAAATAAAACAAGGTGATGGGAAAATTGAAAATTTCGTCCCTCGCTGCCAATCTCAGAGCAAACCAGGATTTGTGCGCCATTCTTTTCAGCGAACCAGCTTGCATTACGATCCCTTCGAATGAGGGTCAACTCTTCATGGAATATTGCAATGTTGACATTGACTTGACTTCGCAAAGCCTCTTCAATCGCTTTTACTTTCTCTATCGAGTGACAGATCAGCAATACTTTTTTGTATTTTTGCTTTTTTAAAAATTGAACAAGCCAGTTGATCCTGGGATCATTACTATAATTGTACTTAATTTTTTTTTGATTAAAATCCTGGTCAGCTTCAAATTCGTTCCTTTGATATTCCGGAGATTCGTCATTGGCTTGTAAAGGAATTAATAAAGCTTCACGTTTCGGGAAACCGGTCATGGTCGCTCGTGTGTTGCGATATACTGCACGTCCGGTGCCATGACGATCCAGCAGATCTTCAATTACCTGGTTTCGGAAATCCGCTTTTTTCTGCAAATCAACGGCAAAGGATTCACCAGCTTTAGCGAAATACTGAGGAGAAAGTATTGTCAGCTTTTGATATTCAGATTTATTCAGTTTGCCGGATTCCACAAGTTTATTCGCGATGATGGTAACTTCCTGGTATAAATTTTCTTCCCGCTCAAAAAGATTAAAATCAGGATACCTGGCCGGATCAAGCAAATGAAGGCGGGCAAAATGACTGCGATGACCCAATTGCTCCGGGGTTGCGGTGAGTAGCATCAAACCCTTGGAGACGGCGCTTAACTTTTTGGCCAAATCATACTCCGGGCTTTTTTCCGTAAGATGATGGGCTTCGTCTATGACCAGCATATCCCATCCGGCGGCAATGGCCTGTTTTGTCCGTTTAGGGTGTGTTGTTAAAAAATCGATATTGCAAAGTCCCAATTGATCATCGAGAAAAGGGTTCGTAGCCGGATTTGATGATTCGAATGATTCACAGTATTCTTCATCAAAAATTCGAAAAATAAGATTAAAACGCCGCAAAAGTTCTACAAACCATTGATGAACAAGAGAATGGGGCACCAGGATCAAAACCCGGTTGATCCTGCCATTAATCAGCAAGCGGTGCAGTACCAGACACACTTCGATGGTTTTTCCCAGACCGGTTTCATCAGACAGTAGAACCCGGGGAATGGGCAGGGAGGCAACCTCATGCACAACATACAATTGATGCGGAATCAAGTCGATGCGACCGCCAATGAAACCGCGAATGGCCGATTTACGGGTCTGATATTGATTGATTAACGAGCGGTAGCGCAGATTGAAATCACGGTTTTTATCGATAAAACCGTTCATCAGGCGATCGAGCGGTGTTGTGAAACTTAGAAAATCATTGAGTTCACTTTCCGGCAATTCAACATTCTCACCCTGGTAAATGATGATGCCGTCTTCGTCTGAGGTTGATTTGATCGTAAAACTTTTCCCATCCCTGGATTTGACCGTATCGCCGGCTCTGAACTCTACTCGTTTTAGCGGGGCGGAAGCAATTGCATATTTATACTCACATTCGCTGGCAGGAAAATGAATTTCGACAAATCGATTATCGATCTGTTTAACAATACCGAGTCCCAGCTCCGGCTCCATCTCACTGATCCAGCGCTGGCCAATTTTGAAATTGTTCACAAATAAGGATCTTATATTATGATTCAACCACGCAATTCATACTTATTTATCAAAAAAAATAAGACAGGATCAACAGGATTTACAAGATTTAGCAAAAAATATAGAAATTTATCGTGGATTACAAACGGGAAACAAATGTCTGTCATTCTCAGACTGAAAAAGTGGTCTTAATTCCCCTGGATCTCTTTTTGAATTTCCTGGACTGGCCCAATAATTTATCAGCAAATTCGGATTATTATTTTTTCAAAAAGTTAATTAGGATTTGTACTTTGTACAAGTTCATCTTATCTGAATTAATCGTATATTTTTGCCAACAAGCAAAAATAATCGCTACTATTTTTGCTTATGAGCAAATATTTCTTGTTTAATTAATAATTATTTATTATTATGCTGACGTAAAGTGATAACAAAATTATAGCTCAAGGCATGCTAATAAATAGAACTATCACAAAAAATATTCAACTTGATCTTTCTGAAAAAATGGTTTTCATTGGTGGCGCAAGACAAATAGGTAAAACCACGCTGGCAACGAAATTAATAGCGCCACTTTTCCGTGAATTTTCCTACTATAACTGGGATGCCAGAAATGATCGAAGGAAAATACTTCATTCGGAATTTCCCGGGTCGGCCGAGCTTCTTATATTTGATGAAATCCATAAATATCCAAAATGGAAAAACTGGCTTAAGGGCGAATATGATATTCATAAAGATCGCTACAAGTTTTTAGTCACCGGCAGTGCGCGTCTGAACATTTATCGAAAGGGAGGGGATTCATTACTGGGTAGATACCATTATTATACCCTGCATCCTTTAAGTTTAGCGGAGATATTAAACATAAAAAACGAGTTAAAAACGTTCGAAGAATTACCGATTTCCAGCTCAAATCATGTTAATGATCTTGAATTATTAGAGCGCTTTGGTGGTTTCCCGGAAATTTTTTTAAAACAAAATGATCGGGCTCTGCGCAGATGGCACAATGAAAAAATAGAACGATTATTTCGTGAAGACATTCGGGACCTGGAATCTGTCAGGGATATCGGAAATATGCAATTGTTAAGTGATATTCTGCCTTCTAAGGTAAGTTCCTTACTATCTGTAAACGCGATTCGGGAAGATTTGGAAGTAAGTCATCGGGCAGTTACGAACTGGCTTTCAATTCTTGATCAATTTTACTATCACTTTCGAATCTATCCTTACCATAAAAAAAGTATAAGGTCATTAAAAAAAGACTCCAAGTTGTACATGTTCGACTGGTCTGAAGTTCCGGATGATGCCGCACGATTTGAAAACTTAATCGCTTCACATCTGTTAAAATTCACACAATATTTGAAAGAATATGAAGGGTATGGTGCCGCACTCTATTATCTCAGAAATGTTGATAAAAAAGAAGTCGATTTTATCGTCACTATCGATGATACTCCTTGGTTTTGTGTTGAGGTAAAGTTAAATGATACCAAACCCTCCCCCTCTTTGTTTTATTTTAAGGAAAGATTGAATATCCCGTTTGCTTACCAGGTCATCAAAAAATCCAATATTGATGTTTTTAAACAGGACATCAGAGTTATCTCGGCTGATCGCTTTTTGATAAGCCTCATATAAGTCCGATAAAATATGTGCATGAGAAAGGCAACCCATTATCTTTGTTTCTTTCTATTCCTGGCTAGGTGCCAATCAATGTATTTAACTTTTTTAAAGTTTCTAAAAGTGTATTCTTAGGTAGTTTACCTATAAATGAGAGTTGTCTTACTTTCCAATCCATATTTTTTACTTGATCAGAAAGAATAACGCCTGTGATATCAAAACCTGACGGAATACTTACTTCAAAAGGATAACCTTTAATTTTACTTGTTACCGGACAGAGAATGGCTAATCCAACTTTTTTATTGTAAGGTTTTGGGGAAATGACTACTGCAGGCCGTCTACCAGCTTGTTCATGTCCAGCTTGAGGATTAAAATCAATCCAGACTAAATCGCCTCTATCTGGAATATAATTTATTTCTGTCACCAAATTTCCTTTCCAACAGCATCTCCCGAATCAATTTCTTCATGGATATTTTCATTTGTTATTTCATCTAATAATTGAGCAAGAGAATATTTTTCTTGGGATAATGGTGTTACTATTAGTTTACCATCGGATATTGATAAGTCAACAACCGAACCTTTATCGATATTGGTCTCTTTGGCAAAGGATTTTGGTATTCGAATCGCTAAACTGTTTCCCCATTTTTGAACTTGAATTTGCATAATAACCTCAATTGTTTATACAATGAAGATACAATACTAAAATTTAATTGCAAGATATTTTTCATCTTGGTCAACTATCTCAATTGTATAGAATCGCATTCATACAACCGTAAATATTTGCCTATAAGCAAATATTATCGCTACTATTTTTGCTTATAAGTAAAAATTCATCGAAATGGATTATCATATATACATTGTTCTCACTAATTTTCTTTTGTATATCCATTCCAATTGCCATCGATGGTGAAATTCCATTCTTCCGGTGGCGTTTCTAATTTGAAAAACTCAATGTTTTCTGTTTTAAAGAGTGGTTCAATATTCTTGGGTCTGGGGATATTTCTAAGCATAAACAGGTAGTTGTTTGATTCGCTTCTTTTCGCTTATATGCGCCCAGAATTTTTCTTATTTTTAGTAGCGAAACGGCTTAACTCAGAAAACGATAAGACCCGATTATCTCCAGCTCCACAGCAACAGGCGGCTCCTCGCATCGATCTTTTATGCCTGCCTGAAATTCCTTGAACGCCGCTGTCTGGGCGAGTGGGTTTTGACCATCGGCTGTTTCGATGGAGGCAATGTGTACGAAGCTCACACCATCCTGCAAATGAAAGGATGCGTATCTCAGCCCATCCGGACTATTTTGCTCAAGCTCAACAAATACCCTTTTTATATATTCTGTGTTCTCCTCCGCCTTATCAGCTTTTACTTTGTATCGAACCATTACTTGTTTCATGGTTTGCTTCCTCCACATTTATTGATTAATTAATTTAGATAATTCATAAATTTTCACCGCGAAGACGCAAAGGTCGCTAAGAAATAATTACTGTAATTAAAATTTTTCGGTCTAGTCATGTACCGATAAACTTTATAAATTGTATCTTGCAACTTTGCGATCTTAGCGCCTTTGCGGTTTATAATTATCCAGATAAAATACCTTAGCCCAATCTTGTTCCATTTGGTACTTGCTCCTCCGGAATTGCCAGAACCGGTCTAATGCCATCAGGGTAGCCAATATCAAACAACATGCCTTCCGAAACTTCACCCATCATTTTCCTCGGGACTAGATTCACGATAAACAATGCCTGCTTACCTTCGATCTCGCGCGGATCATCTCTTTCCTGTTTCATACCGGCTAAGATGCTTCTTTTGTGATCGCCAAAATCAACGATGAGCTTTACAAGTTTATCCGAGCCTTTCACATCTTCAACTTCTTCAATGGTTCCAACGCGAACATCCATTTTATTAAGATCGTCAATGGAGATTAACGGCTTTATGGGCGCCACTTCGATTGTTTTCATTATTCATTTCCCTGTTTTTATTGCAACCACATTTGACAGGCTTAACAGGATTTGAGTTCAGTTAGACAATTTGTTGAATTTTCAATCGAGAGATACCCAGTTATTTAGCTGGGATAGGTGGTAAACTTTACATGTTGATTTGATAATTTGGAAATATTGTTTTTATTTACATATAATGTGTCACCGACACAAGCCCTTAATTGTAATTAAGTCTTTTCATTGATACAATTAAAAAGCAGATACGATGACCCTTTATTTTAAATCTATTTCAATTATTGTTACAATACTCACTCTATTCCTTTATCCATTTAAGACTTCCGCCCAGGAATCTTCATTTTTTAAAGCCACAGATCAGTTCCTTAAAAAATATGTGTATAATGGTTTGGTGAATTACCAGGCGATAAAAAAGCAGCCACAAGAAATTCAACAATTAGTCAACAGTCTACAAAATTTCGATCTCGAATCACTTCCCCCTGGAAATACTCAGAAAGCCTTTTGGATTAATGTATATAACCTGCTGGTAATCCAAGGTGTTGTTTCCAATTACCCGATCCATTCACCACAGGATGTAGACGGATTTTTTGATCGCCAAAGATTTCTTGTAGCTGGTGAAAACCTGACTTTGAATGACATCGAGAATAACAAAATTCGAGCCGTTTACCAGGATGCCAGAATACATTTTGTTTTGGTGTGTGCTGCAATCGGATGTCCCTCAATCATAAGTAACGCCTATTTGCCAAATATACTTGATTCCCAATTAGAAGAACGATCGCGGGTAACTCTCAATTCGGACTTGCATGTTCGAGTTGACCACTCTAATGGTTTGGTTAATCTTTCAGAATTATTCAAGTGGTATGAAGAGGATTTTAAAAGTGACGGCAAAAAAACAACCCAATTTATCAACCCGTTTAAAGAGGGGAAAATCCCTGAAAATTATGAGATCAGATATATACCCTATGATTGGCGATTAAACGATTTTATAAATGTGGATTCTGCTACTGCGTCTTCAAAGCAAGATAATCTGCAATCTTTTACACCCTCGACATTATTGCGGCCAGGAAATTTTGAGATCAAAGTTTTTAATAATCTTTACACACAAACCGCATTTTTCAATAACGATGGAGATAAAATTGATGCAGGTTTACGCTCTACTTTTTTTACTGGAATTACCACTTTTTATTATGGTTTGAAACCTAACGTGAACCTTGGTTTTGATATTTTCTTCAAATCCGTAGAAAATGACAAACCAAACAGTTCACCATTCTCTGTGTTTAAATTTAGATCAGGTCCCAATACCAGGACAACCATTGCTTCAATCGCACCCAAAATAAAGATTTCGCCTTTTAAGCAATTTAGAAATCTAGCTATACAGACGACAATTGTAATTCCAATAGCATCTGACCTGGAAGGAAGTAATAATAGCAGTCCTTATGTGGATTATGATGACCTGCAATGGTGGACACAATTGTTTTATGATGTAAACTTAAATGAAAATTTTCTCCTTTATTTTGAAAGCGGGGCTTTTCTGCGATTTGACAAAGACAATATTTCCTTACAATCTCCGGTGAAAGCCTTTCTGAACTACTATCCATCAAGTAAAACAACAATCTATTTTCTTACTGAATATGGGCCTAGTTGGAGTGGTGGTTCAATTTCCAGCTATTATTCTCAAACTGGTATTGGAGCAAAATATCAACTGAGATCAAACTTTGAAGTGGAGGGATTATATACCTTATTTCCGTTCGGAAAAAATGGAGGAGCAGGGCAAACATATAATATTGGTTTTCTATGGATTCGCTGAGAAACCCTGCAATGATTATCGCTGCTAAATCAATTGTGTAAAATCATGCTTAAATATCTTTTGTATTGTTTGATAACCGTAATTCCGGCTTTTGCCCAGGATAACGTTGTTTCTATAGATATTATCGGATTGAAAAAGACGAAGGCATCTTTTGTCCGGTCTTTTATCGATACCCGGGAAGGAACAAAGCTAGATTCAGCCCAGGTTAAACAAGATGCTCAAAACCTCCGGAATCTGCAGTTGTTTTCTGATGTCGACTATCGAATAATCCGGCAAGAAAGTGGTGTCCGACTCCAATTCCACTGTAAGGAGATTACATCTATCATACCCATTAGTAATTTTGGCAGCATCGAAAGCAGCTTCTGGTTTCAACTCGGTGCGGTTGATTACAACTGGCTGGGTCGGGGTAATACCCTGGGAGGTTACTATCGTTATTATGACCGCAACTCTTTTGAAACTTATTTGAAAAGCCCGTACCTGTTCGGTCCAAAATGGGGACTTTCGGCCTACTTCAACCTGCTGGCAACTACAGAACCAGCCTATTTCTCAAGTGGAACAACTTATTATAATACTGATCGCTGGACAGCCATAATTCTTGGCCGCCATTCTTTTTCTCGCAAATTTGTTTTACAAGCAGGGGGTGGTTACCTGGTTGAAAAGTACATCAAAAACACTCAGCGTAATGAGCCAAGTTCACCCGGACCAGTACGAGCAGAATTCAAAAAATATTTAGCGAAGATAGCCTTTTCCATCAATCACATTAATTATTATTATCATTATCTTTCAGGATTCCTCAGCGAGTTCAATGTAGAGACCATCAAAACCCACGGTGAATCCAAGTTATTTTGGAAAGTAGAAAATATTCTACGTTATTACAATCGAGTCGGATCAAAAGGTAATGCCGCAATTCGTCTGAGGACAGGCATAGCAGAAAACACGGAGACCCCTTTTGTACCATTTGTCCTGGACAGTTACCAGACGGTTCGAGGTGCTGGTAACCGAGTAGCTCGCGGCACAGCGGAAATCACTCTCAATTTTGAATACCGCCATACCTTTCTGGAACAAAATTGGGGCGCTGTTCAGGGCGTGGGTTTTTCAGATTTATCAGCCTGGCGCAAGGGAGGTGAGTCTCTATCGAGCTTGTTCAAAAAGAGCAGTACGGTTTCCTTTGTTGGGTTTGGAGCGAGGCTTTACATTAAGAGATTTAATCATTTGATCCTGCGGGCTGATTTTGGCATAAGCGTTACGGAATCTAACCAGAATGGAGTGGTTATTGGGCTGGGACAGTATTTTTAGAAGATAACGATAATGAATAAATCTCTAACCTTTTGTAGGCAGCTCCGCAAAGGTTACTCAGCCAGGGTGGAATTTTCGCTTCTATCCGGATTTATTAAAGCTCTTCGCCCATAAAGCCGCTAATGAGCACAAAATAAAATATCGGCTCTTCGATGAAATATCGATCATTAACTTTAAGGGCAAACAGCATTTTGTAACTTAAACCTAAGTGCTGGCTTGTTCTTTTAATTTCTTTTGTGTATCTGCAAATTGTTTGCCGAGCTTATATACGGTTTTTGTGCCTCCACCTATTATGAGTCCGGTCAGCAACATGTCAACTATCGCTGCATCTGCAACGGCATTTCCGGTCGGGTTTATAAAATCCTTGCCCAAGCCGCTCTCAATCGCTTTCATCTCAAAGCCAAAAGCCAGAAAAATACCAACAGCGGTGGAGATCCAGGGTCGTAACTCGAAACGCTCAAACAGATGGCTACCTTTACCATCCAAACCCTTTCCTAAATATTTCTGATACAATTTCGTATCAAATATTTGCTCCAGCGCCACTGTCAAAACTGCAGCCACAAAAGCCAATATAATTATGATTAACGAACCAAGATTTACTTTTATTATGACTTTTAATTGTGTTAGCGACTAGCCATGTATATTATTAATAAACACAAAGAAAAATAATAATGGTCAATTCGAACACAATACAAAATAGTCTTGGAAAAGTCCTTTTATTCGGTCATGTTTATTTTGGACCAAACCGAATAGGAGCTTTTGGTAAAGGGAGGTGCCATGTTATTCAGTACCCCTTTTTTTATGAGCAAATGTTAGAATACAATCATTGACAATTTGAACTTCAATGGTTATACTGGAAATGATTTAGGTATTGTGCAATCCCAATAAAGATCGATACATTATTTTCCATGCGAAGTAAAATTACAATACGACAGTTAGAGGACCACCGGGAGTTTCTGGCATGTGAGACCCTTGAGAAGGATACATGGGGCCAAAGTTTTGCGGAATGTGTTCCTCCTTCAATTTTAATGGTCAGTCAGAAAATTGGCGGTGTGACTGCCGGTGCATTTAACGAAAAAGGTGAATTGATCGGGTTTGTTTACGGCTTGACCGGACTGATGGATGGAAAACCGGTTCATTGGTCACATATGTTGGCTGTTCAACCGGAATATCGGGATGAAAATTTGGGAGCTCGTCTAAAAAGATACCAGGCAGATACCGTTAAAAAACTCGGTATTGAGACAATGTATTGGACCTTCGACCCGCTTGTTAGTAAAAATGCACATCTAAATTTGAATAAACTAGGAGTGGAAATTGACAAATATGTTCCGGATATGTACATCGATGGCAATGAAAGCGATCTCCATCGTGGAATTGGTATGGACCGGTTTATTGTACGATGGGATCTCAACAAGAGACGGGATACAGAACAATCTTCTAAATCCATTGAACCTGAAGGTAATAAATCCATTGTTGTGAACACAAAAATTAATGAAGAAACAAAACTCATTCTTGTTGAACCCATTTTTGTGGAGGAGGAATTTGTCCGTATCGAAATCCCTTTGGATATCAATGAGATACAAAAACAATCTTTAGAACTGGCCGGACAATGGCGGAGCAATACCAGGCAATCATTTCTCCATTATCTTGATAAAAATTATGAACTTACTGGTTTTTATAGAGATAAAACAGATCGTTGTTATTACATATTAAATAAACTTTATTAAAGGGCGCAAAATGCTGCAAATAAACAAAATTATTTTTCGTGAAATTCAATTGCCTTTGAAAGAGCCGTTTCAGATATCTTCCGGAACGATGTCTATTCGGCGATTTCTTCTTCTTGAATTGATTGATCAAAACGGGATCACGGGCTGGAGTGAATGCGTCGCTGATGAACTACCCAACTACACTCCTGAAACCATCGATACTTGCTGGTTGGCCATCAAAGAATGGATAGCCCCACGTATACTGGGAAAAAACTTCAATCATCCAAACGAAATCCACAAAGTGGTCGATGCGGATATTCGCGGTCATGATATGGCAAAAGCGGGAATCGAGATGGGCGCTTGGGAACTCACTGCGCAAATCCAGGGAGTTCCATTATCCAAATTAATCGGTGGTACACGGGATCGAATTGCCACCGGAATTTCATTGGGAATTCAGGATAGCCCAAAAATATTGGCAGACAAAACACAAAGTTGTTTGGCTGAAGGGTATAATAAAATCAAAATAAAAATTAAACCAGGCAAAGATATTAAGTTTTTATCAGCTGTGCGGGAAGCCCTGGGAATGGCGGCAAAAATTATGGCAGATGCCAACAACGCTTATACACTGGCTGACATAGACATTTTGAAACAACTAGACCAATTCGGTTTAATGATGATCGAGCAACCCCTGGCATGGGATGATATCATTAGACATGCAACATTACAGCAGCAACTCAAAACACCGATTTGCCTGGATGAATCCATCACCAATCTTGAAAAGGCCGAAGACATGGTTGCACTCGGCAGCGGCAAAATCATCAATATCAAACCGGGTAGAGTTGGAGGTTTTACATCCTCTATCGCAATCCATGATTTCTGCCAGGAAAACAATATCCCCGTATGGTGCGGTGGCATGCTCGAAAGTGGAATCGGGCGGGCACATAATGTAGCACTGGCATCTTTACCGAATTTTGTTTTACCTGGGGACGTTTCGCCAAGCAGTCGTTACTGGCAACAAGATATTGTTAAACCGGAATGGACTATGGATGAGAACGGAATGGTAACTGTGCCGCTGGATAAACCTGGCATGGGGGTTGAGGTAAATATGGATCGCGTTGATAACCTGACTGTTCGCAGTGAGACGTTGCATGTGAGCTGAAATTATTGTAATTCGTTTTATAATAGAAAATTTGTCAAATTAGAAATTGATTTTTATTTTGCAAAAATTTATCGCACAAAAACCAATATGGGGGTAAAGAATCAGTCCTATGTCCTTGCTAAAGTCCAAGGCGTATTGGGATGGGATAGCTGAAAAATCTAATCAAGCTGAAAAATACCTTGCTAATAGTATGACATATAAGTAAAATACGTCTTGATCTTAATATATTAGCCAAAATATTGTTATGAAATAAGGATTCTGATAAATGACAAATAACTCCAACCGAATCGAATTTCGTGGCGGACCGATTTTAAGTATTGTCCCTTTAGTTATATTCATCGTTTTTACGGTAACCCTGGTCATTTATGGCTCTCCCGCAGTTGAAGGAATGATCATCGCTTGTATGGTCGGCATTTCTGCCGGGATGTTATTGGCGAAAGATGTGGCCCATTACAGCGAGCGTATTTTTTCGCTTATGGCGAACAGAGTAGCGACAGTTGCCGTTGTGTGCTGGTTGTGGGCTGGCGCATTTTCCGGCATTCTCGCAGATTCCGGGTTGGTCGAAGCGATGGTGTGGATTGGCTGGAAGCTACATTTAACCGGTTCTTTTTTTACACTCGCTGTTTTTATATCTGCTTCTTTGTTTGCTACTTCGGTTGGTACAGGTTTGGGAACGATCGTTGGATTTACCGCCGTCCTGTATCCCGCCGGTATAGTTTTGGGGGGAAATCCTGCTGCATTGATGGGCGCTATCTTTAGTGGCGCTGCGCTGGGGGATAACCTGGCGCCGATCTCAGATACAACCATCATATCTGCAGCCACACAGGAAACTGATGTGGGTGGTGTGGTTCGATCGAGGCTTAAATATGTGTTGATCGCCGCCGGCATTTCATCGCTGCTTTTCCTGGTATTTGGCGGCGGTCAGTCGAATATTGCTGCTGCTGAAGCAGAGAAACTACTTGCGGAAACTGCCGATCCTACCGGTCTGCCCATGTTGATTCCAGCTGTTATTGTTTTTGTTGTTGCGGTCAGTGGTCGTCATTTCTTGGCTGCGTTAACCGCCGGTATTGTAGCAGCAATTGTAGTAGGACCTATTACCGGTGTATTTCCAATCGATCGTGTTTTCCATCTTACCGGTGAGGGCTCGATTGCTGGCACTGCAGTTAGCGGCGCTATGTCTTTGCTACCTACTGCAATTCTGACATTATTATTGGTGACCATTATCGGAATTATGGAAGCGGGTGGTTTTTTAGAAATTCTTTTAAATTGGCTTAAACGAGAGATTGCTAAAACAATACGCGGTACGGAATTAGCCATTGTTGCATTGATTTCTTTTATGAATATTTGTGTTTCGGTTAATACAGTTGCAATGATAACTGCTGGTCCTTTAGCGAACTCCTTAAGAAAATTGCATAACATCCATCCCCATCGTAGCGCAAATCTTTTGGACACCATTTCCTGTTCCTTTCCATATGTGTTGCCTTATTCGGCTACTATCGTTGCTGCTGCAGCAATCCAGCGTGAAATTTCCGACCGGTATGCCTTCGTTGAAGTATTGGATTGGACCCAGGAGGCTATTTTCTTTTTCTATGGTTTGGTTTTATTTCCCTTAATGATTATTGCTGCAATAACTGGATTTGGTAGGAAATCCGGGTAATCATTTGTTGGAATAAAAACTGTTATTCCTTTTTTAATAATTAACTCACCGCTTAATCGAATTATTTGCGGAATATCTTCTATCGAAACTACGCCTCAAACCGACTAGACTTTTTTTTTGAAGAGTATGTGATTCATTCAGTAAAAAGCTATGACACCAATCAATGCCCGATTATTTCGTCCAGCTTATTTCGCTTTGAATCCAGAGAATCAAGAAGATATCCCGAATCCATTACTGAAAGCATTCAAAAAAGTAGATAAGCAAATTGAGAGCGGTGTTAATGGTATAAAATGTCTCTTAATCATACGAAAATGGAATAGAACTTAAAGGATCGAGTAAACGTCTCATTCATATGTATTTTTGATTATTTTTGAATAAAAAAGGATCACTAGTTTTTCAACTTGTATTCTTTAAATTTTATTATTAAATTAAAAAATAAGATACCGATTAAAGAAAAATGAAAGCACAAGGACACAATCTCTCCACAATTACCGAACATGCAAAGAACCTGACTCAAATCCGAAAGGTGGATTTAAAATATGGAGACTGGTTATTTGTAAAAACCAAAAATTCAACTTACTCAATACAGGTGGACGTTGACGGACACTATTTGGTCAGCGGGGGTTGGTTCGATCGCAATGGATTGTCTCCGCTTAGAACTACAATAAACGGATGCACCTGGGGCGGAAGCATCATAAAGCTAGATATCGTAGCAGCGCGCGGATTGTGTCTGGAATTTGGTAATCATGTCGTTACCACCCCGATTAAAAAAGTTTGGATAATTCCCCGAGTGTGCAATAATTAACCAACTTCAATAATACCTAAGGTGGCATTTCACTGCTACCTTTTTTAAAAACCATTAATTTTAATTCTTCTTGCAATTTTCTTGATTTGTCGCTATTTTGCGTCAGTGTCTTTTTCAAAACTGCCCTATTCTGCAATAGAAAAAATCATCTGATAATCATGGTTTTGAATTATCCAGGTTAATAGAATTTTGGGAGTACTGAAAATGTCTAATTTTAATCGAAGGAACTTTTTTCAATTATCAGGCGCCGCTGCTGCCGGTTTAGCAGTTTCGGGATACGAAGCCGTAGCCTCTATTCCTACAAACCAGCCAAAAAATCCAACCGATCCCTGGCTGGAAATCGATTTAAAAAACATGGGCTGGAATTTAAATCAAATCAGGAAGAAGGTAAACAATCGACCAGTGATGGCGGTTATCAAAGCGAATGCCTATGGTCATGGTTTGGTGAAAGTAGGAAAATACCTGGAAAGCCAAAGCGTTGCTTTTTTGGCAGTCGGCAAATTTCAAGAAGCTTTGTCACTGCGAGAGAACGAAGTTAAAACACCTATATTAAATTTTGGTTCTTTTTCAAATCATGAAGCTGAAGAGATGGTTCGAAACAACATTTCACAATCCATTTATACGGATGATTTTAAATTACTTTCCGCGGCTGCTAGAAAGCAGAATAAAACCGCAAAAGTACACATCAAGATGGATACAGGGTTAGGTCGAATCGGCGTTCCGTATTACAAAGCTTTACACTTTATTGAGAAAGTCGCAGTTTCGGATGGCATCAAGATCGAAGGAATTTTTACGCCTCTCACCGAGGATGAAGAATTTGATAAAGCCCAATTACAACGATTTTTGGAAGTGTGCGAATCCGCAAAAAAGAAGGGGATTCCCCTCGGTCTGCGTCACATGGCCAGCAGCGCCGGGGTAATCTCTTCACCCGAAACTTATCTCGATATGGTCCGCCCGGGCATCGCCATCTATGGCCAGTATCCCTCAACACGAGAGTATAAAGCACGTAATATCGACCTTCGCCCTGTTATGACTTTAAAAACCAGGGTCATGTATGTCAAAACACTTCGACCCGGAGATTCCGTTTCATACCATAAAGCCTTTCTTGCAATAGAAGATACACCGGTAGCCACTCTTTCGATTGGTTATTCCGATGGTTATCCAAACCAGGCAGCTGGTAAGGCAGAAGTGTTGCTCCATGGAAAACGTTGGCCATCTGTGGCATTGGTTACTTCAAATCACATGACCATCAACATCTCGGGTTCAAAGGATATTAAAATTGGGGATGAGGTTGTTCTATTTGGCAAACAAGGTGACAATAAAATTGCTGCCGAAGAACTGGCGGCCTGGGCGGGAACCTCTGTTTACAAAATTTTAATTTGGATGAATCCATTATTGCCGAGGGAATTCCTTTAGGTTGCCATTTTGTGACACTGGTAATGCCGAATGATTGTTGTTTAATTGATAACGCGTCCACTAAACAAATGAGATCACTAAACCTTTAAAGGAAGGAGGGCAAAACCATGTTTATGCGTATCCTTCAAGTAAGAGTAAATCTCAGTACTTTGGCTCAGTTTCGTGATTTTTATCATGACACGATTATACCTGAACTACAAAAGCTGCCCGGTTGTCTCTTTGCAGGTCTAAATCAAAGTGGACGAAATCCGGAGGAATTTATTTCATTGACATTTTGGGAATCTCAGAAATATTCTGAAAACTATGAAAAAAGCGGAGTGTATGAAGACCTGGTTGAAATAGTCAGACCCTATTTAGCAGAAGCTGTCGAGTGGAAAATTCATCTGTCCGAAAACCTGGAACTGGAATACAAACCCGTTCCGGAAGAACCCATTGTAAAGCAATTTAATGTGACCACTCAAACAGAAGCGGTTCCCCCGTTGAAAGAGGATAATGCCCGCATGTATGTTCGAATCGTATCGCTACAAATTGAAAGCGGGAAAACTAACGAATTCAAAATCCTGTATAACGAAGAAATTCTCCCTGTTTTAAAATTAACCCATGGATGTCTATATGCCTATTTAACGGAAAACCTTCAGAGTAAGAGAGAATACATATCGGTTACTGTGTGGGATAGTAAGGAAGATGCGGACAGATATGAGCAAAGCGGTCGCTTTCAGGAATTGGTGGATCGTGTTAAACACACGTTTTCCAAATTATATCAATGGAAAATGGTGCTGGAAACAGATTTTAGCAAAAGTGTACAGACCAACGATGATTTGACTGTAAAACATTTTAATATGATTGCAGGAAAAAATTTTATAAAGTGAGAATTAACCTACAGAGGGAGTATGATTTCATATAGAAAAACCTATGGATTTATCAATCATCATTCCTGCATTTAATGAAAACAAAAAAATTACTAACGACATCCAAGCTGTAGAAAAATTCTTGATAGAAAACCGTATTTCCGGAGAAATTATCATCGTGGATGATGGAAGTACTGATGAAACATCCCAAACGGCACGAAAGGTTACTACCTCTGAGGTGGTGGTTACAAAAGTCATTCGCAATGAGAATCATAGGGGTAAAGGCTTTGCAGTGCGAAGTGGTATAGTCTCATCGAGTGGCAATTACGTCATGTTCGCCGATAGTGGTAACTGCATACCTTTTGAGTTTGCATTGACCGGGTTGCAATGGCTCAAAGATGACATTTGTGATATTGCACATGGATCGAGAAAACTTCCTGAAAGCAGGGTTGCAAAACCATGGGTTTGGTACAGGAAAATCTATTCAATTGTTTTTCGAAGGATTTTAATCCTTTTCCTTAAAATTCCCCAATGGTTATCAGATACGCAATGTGGTTTTAAACTGTATCGTGGAGATGTGGCGAGACAGTTGTTTAAAGAATGCAAAAGTAATGGTTTTATGTTTGATGTAGAAATAATTTTACGGGCAATCCAATCAGAATTCCGAATCAAAGAATTTAATGTTCAATGGACCAGCGATGCGGATAGTCGATTGTCTTTACTGAAAAATGCTTTTCCCATTTTGTTAGAGCTACTTTCTATTAAGCGCATGGCAAGCAGGGGGTTTAAGCAGGATGGTGAAGGAAAATCATACTAAAATGATAATTCCAAATAGGCGGCGGAGTTCAACCAGGCGTTGCACATCGACCCTACGCTTAATCGTTAGACACCATTATTGATAAAATTGACATACTACTAGGACGAAATACCACCAACCTATAAAACATACTATCGTTATTATTAACAATACACGTGGCTTCGAAAGGACAAACAAGTTAGTTTGTTTATTTTTGTGTTTTGTTAATAATGTAGCCCGGCGATATATGGATGCGATAAACGCTGCGATTATCAAAGGATGAAGAATAAGCAAATCGATTCTTATTGGAACGGTTGCGAGCACTTCGGGTCGCAAATAATAAGATTCATACCCTATGTATATGGGTAATGATATGAATGGGATAAATAATTCCCATCGGATTTTGCTTTTAAAAATTCGCGAGGGAATTAAGGTTGCAATTTGAAGACCTATGAGCACAAAAAATGTTATTGCAACGACTGATTCCATATTTTATCCTTTATTTTTTTGTCTAACTTATCATTCACTCGCCTTACTTACTCTGTTGATATCTCATCCACAAATCGTTCACTACGTATCCACGCAATTCTATTTGCGGCCGCAATTCCATGGTTGAATCAAAAAGAGGAACGTAAAGGTTACGTTGACCTGGAGGGGGGAGCAGGTAAAGTTTTTCCAGGAGTTTTTCCTCAACAACTGGCGAAGCCAAAATAATGGGAGCAGAAGGGAATTGTTCATCGATTTCATTCCACCAACCCACATTAGATAAAGATCTTAAATACCAGGGTAAAGGCCAATAATCATCATTCGGAGCGATAACCTGAATGGTTGTTTCTAATCCATCAGGGTATAAATTTGCAATTTCAATAACTCTGTCGGAAATTGCCAAAATATCTTTGGTAGGATGAGCATACACGTAAGGATTTGTTGGCTCGGCATAATATTTAAAATTTGCCAGGTAACTTTGCCAGGCTAAGTGAGCACAACAGACAATTAGAATTGAGTAAACAATCCATTTTTGAGTCTTAGTCACTACTTTCAAAATTTCAGCTGTTCCTATTGCCGCTAACAAAATCATACCTTGGTAGAATCCCAATAGATTCCAAGGCGTTTTATAAGGGATAATAGAATAAAAACCTGTTAAGATGATTGTGTAAAAAGCCAGGAAGCGCAACAGGTTATTGTTTGGTATTTTCTTCCCTTTAACAAAAATTGTTATCAATCCCCAAATTGCTAAAATCAAAACGAATGCTTCTGACCATACCGGTCCATTCCCATATTTTGAGAATAGCAGCATTTTGAGATAATAGTACCAGGGATGAAAATGGATGCCGCTTTCTGCCCCGCGAGCAACATAAGATTTATAAGTCAACATTGAATCAAGAATACCAGTCGGATTTGTGAAAAAGGAAGAGTAAAAAAGTCCCGAAGTAAATACAAAAATCAACGATAATGTTAAAACATGCCATGGATGGATTTTTTTTAATGTTTTCAAATTCAATCTATGATCATTTAAAAGCATGAGTAAAATGGCTAACAACATGGCGCCTAATTGAAGTACGAATGTCTCTTTGGTTGCATGCATAAGCCCAAGAAAAACACCCAGAAAAATTGCCCAAATAAGTCTTTTACTTTTCCAATATCGAAATCCACAAGCGATCGCTCCGAAGGTGAAGCAAACCAGCAACATTTCCTGGATGTAATACCGGCTGTAAAAACTCATGGCAGGAGAAATTGCAGAGAAGAGCGCTGCGAACAGGATTACAGGGCGGCTGAATCCATCTAAAAAAAACAGCAGCATAACAATTAGACAGACTCCGAAGAATACTGCTACAATTCGAAGAGTAGTTTCAGAGACATCAGTTAAAGTTTGCTGTGAAAGAAACCAGGCCGGAATTAAGGTGAAATAGTTGAGCGTCGGCCCATGGTATTCTAAAGGATCATAATTATAAACGCCCTTTTCAAGAAGTTCGCCAAATTTGATCGCATGAACCGCTTCGTCGCCATGCATGGGTCGAATGTGTAATTGCGGCAAACGAAAACAAAGTGCAATACCAATTATTATCAGGAAAAGAAGCTTAAAATTTAGGATAGATTTCATTTGGCAGGCATGCCATAAACTTCCACTTCAATGTAGTGATTCATGTCATTTGCATTGCTGCCATTACTATATAACCGGACATATCGTGCCTGGTTGCCTTTCGCATCTACCAACCTGCCTTCGGAAGTTTCGACATAATTTTTATCCTTACCCAGACCCATGCCGGAAGAATTATCATGATCATTGTTGTATAAGGTCGTTACGTTGGCGATAAAATCCGGATCATTGGAAACCTGGACGATGATATCATAATATACCCGAGGCTGTTTGTGGTAATGCCAAAACAAGATCGCATAAATATCATGTACTACTTCAAGATCGATAGTGATGTACTGCAAAAAGGGTCCAAACTCGACAAAGCTCCCATCTGTTGCCTCTCGATCACCATCATTGATCATCTCCGCTTCACCAATAATGGGCTCAGGATCGCTGCTCTGAATAATCTTCCCCATCGCAACATTTTGAGTGCCCTGGGGTGCGTAAAATGGCGGCCTGGGTTTTCCCAATGGCTTTTCAAGGTTTGGCACCCGTAGGTTTTGCGGTGTTCCTATGAACATGGGTCTGGGAAGTTTGATAGCTAATGCGATCAGTTTTGTGCTGTCTTTTGCAGCGTCTTTCTTTTGGATTCCTATTTCTTGTTTTTGGCTATTGGTTTGTGTATAGCCTGGAATGGACAGACTGATAGAAAGAATGAAGATGAGAAACGCCGAATTCATTAGTTTCAGTTTAACTGAGTATATTCTCTTTAAAAAACACATGCCTGACCTCTAATTAAAAATTAACAAATTCTTATTAATTGAAGGTAGATTTTAACAATGTAAAATATAAAAACAGAATGGCAGCGATAACCAGAAATAAAGAACTAACACGATGAACATTAGAAAGAAAATATTGGGCTTCAGTGCCAAAAAATGGCTGCATACTCAAAACGATTGACAAGACAACAGGAAGAGCCAGGACTGCTAAGGCCCAAAACAGAATTTTAAGAAAAATTGTATTATCCTTGCTTTCAACAAACTGGAAAACATGCGCCCATTGAAAAACCAATATTGCTAAACCTATTGCAAAAATCGGGGCAAAACTTAAATGGATTAGAAGCCCCAAACCCGTGAGATGTTGACCTGAAAATATCACCGCATTGGCTCCGGTAATCATTAAAACAATCATACTCAAAATCGTAATTTTGAATATCCATTTTTGTCTAATGCAGAATTGAACCGACATCGTAAATTTGCTCAAGTTTGATTTCTTTCTGACAAAACCAAAATGGAAAAGTAAAATCAACACTGTAAAGGAAAGTCCAACTATCCACAATATCTGTATCATCTGCAATTCACTTTACTTAAAGAAACGATCCAACACTCTAAACCCATAAACGAATAAAACAACAGCAAAAATGACGCAGGTTGCGATCAGGAGTACTTTCAACCATAGCCGGAATTTAAACGAAAAATTAAACAGGCGAATCATTGCAATATCTTTATTTTGAAAATCGGCCATCCTTTTTACAGCAGCGAAATCTGAGGCTGCAACGGCTGCAAAGTAAAATGGTGATTCTGAAGAATGACAATCACCGCAACCTCTTACACCTAAAGATAAACCCGCTGGTCTAACATCATGGGCAAACGGCCAGGAGTACGGTTGCGCAGCTTCGTGTTCTTCTGCAGTTACCGTATCTTCGATCACTTCATATAGAACACCTTCGGTGATATAAACCGCCTTTTCTTCCTCGTTTAAACTGGTTTGAATTCTCTCCAGCGCCTGCTGAATTTGGCTTGTTGTGATTGATTTCCAACCGCCCGGGTATTTCCTGGCTTCGGTATTGGGTACTTTCAAAATTCTTGATACTAACCTTTGTGCCTGGTCAAGTGGTAATGGACTGACCACGCCATCCTTCTTTATGCCCCAAAACGCCGGCCAGAACATCCGGTGCGGCATTATGACGCCGTCATCCTGTTCCACAAATATAGGTTCGACTATTCTTGGCGGATCGTCCAAGCTACGATGATCGTCAGCGAGGCCGAGACTGTGAGCCATAGCGGTTTGAATACGGCCTGCCTGTTCTTTCGGCCAGGAACCGCTATGGCAAGCAGTGCAGGATAATTTCTCGAAGTGGATAGTCGGCATTCCCTTATGTTGGGCAACAGGTGCGCCGAGACGGCCACCAAAAAGTTGAGAGTGTTCCAGCTCCTTATTTCCGATATGACAAGAGCGGCAGGTTAGTGTTTCCAAAACTGGATTACCACTGTGTTTACTTTCGCCTTCGTATCCCCTCGTGACCCTATGGTCTAAACCATGTCGATGACAATCACTGCAATTCATACCGGCACGCAAGTGGATATCATCGTCTCTCTGGAACTGCGTCTGTGATTGTTCATCCGACTGGTTGATAGTGTGGCAGAAATAACATCGCTGGTCAAGCGGATAACGGGTGATATCAAAAAATGCCTGGCTTTCGCCTTCAAATTTTGTGGCATTGTAGCGAGTGGTTGGCGGCTCTGCATCCAGGCTGAATTCCGGAAATTCGGGATCGAAATCTTTGGGCAGGCTTTTGGTGTCGCCCAGGATCGTCGCAAGTCCGGCTGCAGCGGAAGGCGCCCAATTGAAGTTCTCCTTCTCAATTTGTTTGGACCATTCATAGGCATTGTAGCTAGGATCGGCGCTGTGGCAAATCAGGCAGTCGATTTCAAGCTTACCGGTAATATGCCACCGTTGATTATTTCTTATACTTTCGTCTGTGGTTACTGGAATTTTTGGAATTCCACCCGGTAAATGCCTGCCAAATTTTTTAGTGAATTGCCACGCATCGATTCCCACATCCTCTGGTCGATAAGTCCCGGGCCAAATTCGATAGGATAGCGGCAGTTGGGTACGAAGGTTTGCATCCATCCAGATCCAGGGTTCGCCTTTTCGGCCGGGATTCGTTTCCGGGTCGAGCGCATTAAAATGCCAGCCCTTGCTTATTTCATCGATGTTATGGCATTTACCGCATGTGACCGCCGGGGAATACGGCCGCGCATAAAACTGGTCCGTTTGATCGATACGATCACCGAATTTATCGTAAAGTGTGATCTTATGAACATAGAGTGTACGGCTGTCGGTTCGGAGTTCCTGGGAGATGGCAGGGATTGTTTGTACCAATAAAACGAAACAAAGCCATAAATAGATAAGAGCCTTTTTCATAAACCATAATATACAGATCATTTGGAAACTTGGCAATAGCGCTGGTGAGTTAAAGGAATGTTTTAATTATTAACCTATTTACACTTTCTCAGGATCAAACAATTCAAAATGTAAATTCCATTAAAGCTTTAAAGCAAAAAGTCAATATTTGAATATAAATATGTTCATTTAAGGGGTGTACATGTTCTGAGTACCTAATATTTTGGGGGTCGTTTTCTGTGGGGTGTGTGGGATTTACTTTTCAAGTAGTATCAATTTTTTTAACTAACATTTATGCAAGGTGGCGAATAGAATTAGATTTATTTAACAAAGGAGTAGTCTAATTATTTTGCTGGTAGATCGAGAATCTTTTATTTATTGCAAGCAGAAACCGCTCTTTTTAAAAAATCTTGTTACTTTTTCTACGTTAGTTACGGCTTAATAATTTGAAGTGCTGAAATCACAGCGGTCGACAACTTTTATTTAAACAACAGTTGTTATCACAAACCACCACTTTAAATATAACATTTATGATCATTTAGATAAGGAGAAACCTATGAACCGTTTAACATTCATTTGTAAACTGGTAGCCGGTTTTGTTTTTTGCCTGTTCACTGCTAATTTCGCCCAGGAAATAGCACCAGATAATCACTCCAAAATTGGCGGGCTGAAACTGAGTGAACAAAGCTATGGTTACTTCGGTACTTCGCGCCATGTGAATAAAGACTCAAAATTCACCACTTATGTCAATTATGACGCTCGCTTTGCGCTCTGGATTGGCGCGGTTACCCCTTTCGGGAGAAATCCGTGTCACCAGCGGCGACGGCAATGAAATGACCCACCGGCCGGAATGGACCCGGCAACGAAACTCATTTACAATACAAGAGCAAACCTCTTTTCCGGCGGTGAATAAAATAACTTCAACATCCTTCGGAGACGGGACTGCCTTCGATAAACACACACCATTAGGATTTCGGGTGGTGCAAAATGTATACGAATTCAAGAATTCCCGCTTCGGATTGCTGCATTATGAAATCTCCCTGGCGGAAAATGCCGAGCCCCTGGAAGGCGTCTATGTCGGATTTTGGGCGGACATCGATGCGCCGGATTATCCGGACCGCAGCTCACCGGCTAACGACAAGGTCGGCAAAGTTTTCAACGATAAAGCCGCTTTTATTTTTGATGGCGAAACAGAAGCCACAGAGATCCCTTTACTGGGCGCCATGATTTTAGGGATCGAAGCGCCTATGGTTTCTTATTGGAAAGCCGGCGACGATCCCAATGATGACGAGCAGCGTTATGCCTACCTGCAGGGCAACACGCCCGGCACAACCGGAACAGGCGATTACCGCATCCTGTTGAGTTACGGACCGTTCCCGCTTGTTGCCGGCGAAACGATCCAGCTGTCCGTGGTTATTGTGCAGGCGCCGGAACTGGCGGATTTTGAAGACAATCTTTCCGATGCGGCGGAATTCCACGGCGAAGAATTGGGATTCGCAGCGCTTAAAAAACGAGCCGCATCTCTTTTCCCGACCCGAACTTCGGACAACGTTTTACCCCGGGATTTTGCACTTCATGCCAATTTCCCGAATCCGTTTAACCCCAACACGCAAATTCAGTTTGATCTTAAAGAAGCGGTCGATGTCAACCTGGCGATTTATAACGGCAATGGCCAATTGGTGCGAACCCTGGTGAATGGTTTTTTTGCAGCCGGCGCTTATACCACAACATGGGAAGGGCTGGATAACCATGGCCGGCAGCTTCCCAGTGGCGTCTACTTTTATAAAATGTCGGCGGGCGTCTTTCAAGCACAGCGTAAGCTTTTGCTGTTGAAGTAAGAAAAGCAAGTGCGAAAGATGATGAAAACAGAAACACAAATTGACTTCTAATTTCCAAGAGGAGAAACCCATGAAAAGAATTTTAATTGCCTTAAGCCTGATATTAATTATTATTGTACCCATAGAACAAGATGCACAAGAACCCGGCGGCGGCATGACCTACAGCGCTTATTTCGATGTAGAGGATCAAGCAGGCGCTGGTGTAGGCGGCGTGCAGTTGAAACTGGAAGTGACCACCTGGTATGGCGATGAATTGGATCCCGACTATTATTATGACGAAATTACCGGCACAACCGACGCCAATGGTTATGCCTACCTGGAAATTTATATCCCCGCCGAGTTTCTTGAAGGCTTGGATTATATGCATGCAACAGAGATCGATCCGGATTATTCCGTACTCTCCATAGAAAACACTTGGACCCATTCCTGGCAGACCATTTGGCCGGAGTTTGAGGTTCTTTATTATTTGGATGATTTGGATAACGATTTAGTAGATGATGATTTGGAATTGCAACTAGCTGAAAAGTTTAAACCGATATTGCATAAACATTCTTATGATCTTCAAGCTGGCTTACAAAATTTCGATAATCTTTTAGCTGATGGTTCTTTTACATTAAAAGTATATAATGACATTGGCCAGGAACTTCATTCAGAACAGATTATTGGAGGTCAAAACTCTCTACATAAATGGAGTTTATGGCATTGGGATACATATGGTGCTGGCAGCCAATCAAATGAAGTTTATAACCTAGATTTAATAGACAGTAAAAGATACTCTAGCGCACCGACTGGACAAAAACCTGTTTATTATCATGTTTATAAAGATGCAACCTACCACTATGTTCAGTATTGGTACTATATGGGAATGAATGATATTACTGAACAAGCAACTGGTTGGCATGAAAGCGATTGGGAACACGTCTCGATTAGATTAACACAAAATGGAGGTGTTTTCGCAGCGGATAAGGTTAATTTCTATCGCCATGAGGGGGGAAATACTGTATCAGCTTCTTCGTGCTGGTGGAGCGGAAGTAATACCTTAACTTATTCCGGCATACAACAAGGATACGATGAAAACCATACCAATCTTCATATTTGGATCGCAGCTAATGGGCATGCTTCCTATAATCGCTACAGTACACTGTATAAATCAGAATTTTCAATAAATCCACTCGGACCGTTACAAACATATAAAGACCGGCTAGATTATGATCCTTCCGGTTATGATTTATATTTCCCATACGATATTTTGATAAAACTCGGTGAAGTAAGTAAACAAAGTTTGGTTGAATGCCCTGACTCGGGTTATTCTTTAGAATTTCATAGTTATCCTCTGGGTTCCGGTAGCAAGCACTGGCTCGCATATAGAGGTCGAACAGGGTGGTTTAGTCATACCGGATCACCCTTTATGCCAGCGAAAGAATCCGCTAATCCGTCACACGAATGGACATTTTTCACTGATTCACCAAATTTTGGAAACATATTCTTTTTATTTGAGGTGGTTATATTTTGGATACTCGATGACGCAGTCGGTGATTAAATATTCCTTTGATGGAAAGTGTAAGCTGAAATATAAAAATAACTACACTTTTTTCTGGCAATTTTTAAAAAGAAATTAAGGGCCAATTGAGGTAATTTCAGATTAGAATAATAATAATTATTGATCAATACACCTATTTGAAAGACGCGCAGGATTTGAGCATATTGTGAATAACATCATTTTTTTTATTCTAAATTCTTGTTTGGAATCATGACTATAAAATCAAAAGTAATTGACTGTACTAGCCTGAAATACATTTATACAATACTTATTTTTTGTATTATCATAACCTCTAACGTTAATTGTTCATACATCAAATTTATAGATTCTATTGCCACCCCGAAAATTCCAGAATTAACAAAAGGTGATTCTATCACTATTTTATTTGTAGATCAAACTAGATTGGATTGCTTCTTTTTTAGCAGAGATGACAAAGTAATTTTAGTAAGTTATTCAGAAAATAATGTGTCCATTCAAAAATCGGTTAATCTTGAATCAATCTTAAAAATTAAAAAGTTAAAAAAACGTCCTAACATGATTATGACAATTGCAGTGGGCCTAGCTGCCTTATCTCTTTTTGTCTGGGCAGGCTATAATTGGGGTCTTGGCAACCTTTGAGCAAAGTAAAATTCCGAATCTAATCCATAGGTAACATTCTATAATTATTCGTAGTCGAAATACTGGATGACCACCTGGTATGGCGATGAATTGGATCCCGACTATTACTATGACGAAATTACCGGCACAACCGACGCCAATGGTTATGCCTACCTGGAATTTTATATCCCCGCCGAGTTTCTTGAAGGCTTGGAATATATGTATGCAAGAATGATCGACCCAGATTATTCCGTACTCTCCATAGAAAACACTTGGACACATTCCTGGCAGACCATTTGGACGGAGTTTGTGGTTGTAACCGATTTGGACGGAAATGGCGTATATGA
>JADFJB010000017.1 GCA_022566355.1 candidate division KSB1 bacterium | reverse complement strand
AAATTGTTCCGAATCTCTATTTCCTAAGACAAATTAAAGAAAGTGAATCCAAACCTGGACAAGGCTGCATTAATTTACTCAATGAAGAAATACCCTTGCCAGCTGAATGGATTAACTTCTTTGTTGTCGCTAAATGGAATCTTAAAAATGAAACGTTAACTGTATTCAAAGAACAAGATAAACAACAGAAAATCCTTTATGAAAAATCTTTTCTTATTAACAAAACTACGAAAAATAAACTTAAACTAACCGGTGCACTTTCATCTTGCATTTGACCTCTAAAAACTATGTTGAACGAAGAGATTTGTGGGCAACACATATTTTTAAACAGATAAAAGATCCGGTACGTCGTTTGATTAGTATTTACATTATTCATCCAAAGATTGAACTATTAAACAAAGACGAATTAAGCGAAGAAGAAATTGCTCTATTAGAAAAATACAAGCGTCAAGAAGAATTATTATTGAAAGGGCGTGAGAAATTCCGCAAAAAAATGTTAGAAAGAGAAAAGAATAAAAAGAAAGAATGAAATGAATATTAGGCCGTAAGACGGATAAAAGGAGAAATAAGAGCGAGCTTTGCGCCGTTATGGAGAAATATCAAAGCGCCAAAGATCGGCGAGTAGATGTTTGTAAAATGAAATTAAGAATATTTACTCTGTTTTGTGTCTCATTAACATTTTCGCAGTAAATGAAGAATGGATATTGAACTAATGATAAAAAACAATAAATTAGAACCGTTTCAACGGTTTTAAATCCAAAGGAATTAATATGAATAAAAACATCAAATCTTTTTTAATTCTATCATTTCTTTTTTTAATACCAAGACCCAGTCTCGCACAAAATCTCCTCCAAACACACAAGGAATACATTGTTGTGAAAGTAGATCAAAATTCTACCACAGCAGATATTATAAAATTCAACAAACCGGCTGGCGAACTTGGCGCTCCGAAAGGACAATTTCTACTGCGCAGTGAAGAATGTGAGAAGATAATTTTTGCTAATGGTAAAGAATTGTTTTTGAAAAAACAAATTGCAAGGAGTACATAAATTTTCTCAAGATTACATAGTTATACGAGATACAAACCATCCGCGTTACCCAACTTTAATTGAACAACAAGTCTATAATATAAAGGGTGAAAAGTTGTTTTCAACGAAAGCAAAATATCTTTATCCAACCGAAGCGGGACTTTTTATAAAGCAAATTTTTAGAGACGGTCCTCATGGTCTCTATAACTTTAGTAAAGTCGATACCTCCCCTGATAGAAGTTTTTTTGTGATTAGTGCAAGGGTAAAAGAAGCTGTTTCAAGAAATGGTCATAACCGTAATAGAAATCGTGCACTAATTGCTTTTGGAGCACACGGAAATGAGCTTTGACGCATTGCTGGATTAGGAAGTCAAAGACAACTTGGTATTAGTAATGATAAAGTGGCAATTAATCCGTGGGGGAGTAGTGTTTTTGTTTTCAATCGTTCAGGTGAAGAACTCAGATCCTATCCGGTTAGTTTTTCCGGATATGGGGCAGTGACATTTAGCGAGGATGGAAGATACCTTGCAGTAATTTCAACCTCATTAAAAACAAGTGAACGACCATATAGAGAAAGTTATGTATATCTATTTGATGATGCTAAAGTAAAATTGATGGAAAATTGGCCTATCTTCTTTGATAGCCGAAAAAGCAAGAAGGGGACGCCAGTGGAAATATCTATTATCAACAATTTGGTATGTGTAACTTTTGATTTTATATCAACTAGAATTTATAGAGTATATAATTTTTCAGGGAAACTGCTTTTGGAACTTCCAATGTCAATAAATTCATATGATCATGTGAATGTTGAGAATATATACATCAAGGGTGTCTCTTTTCAAGTTCTGGGCGTTAGTAATGGGCTGTTGTATAAATTTCCCAAAAGTATAAAAGAAAAGAATTAATAATGGTTCATCGCAAAAATGTATAAGTATTTCTATCGTTTCTTGGCTTGATAGTTAAAATTGAAAGGAAGCAGATAGTTTAAAGAATTAACAGAATTCAGTTAACAGTCCCATTAGGGATAAAATATTTATAGCAACCATTCTAACAAGTAAAAATAGCAAGTCCCGTAGGGACGGAATAGAAAACACTTGCCATCTTATATCTCGTTCCTACGGGACTTTAATGGACTAAAAGAATAGAATTGCTACAAATATTGGATCCCTACGGGATAGAAAGATGTAATTGATAATTACAATGTCACTGAAATTGATTACAAAAACAATCACCTGTTTATTAATCAGCTTGGTGTAGGTGGTATTTTTCATCTAAAAAATATAAATACGAAATGAGTCTAATATGAATTTGAAAGTCAATTCGACATTAATCTTTCTAATGATAGCGTGTCTTGAATTTCATGTAGCATTCGGCTTTCAAAACCAAGAAAGCGCTAAGTCTTTCCAGGAAATTGCACGCATAGATGTGAATGAAAATACAACTCCTGAGCAAATCATGCAGTTTAATGCCAAAGCCGAAGAACTTGGCTTCGCCAAACCCACGTACTTTGAAAAAAACGCTTCAAGTTCCAAAATTATTTTCAGTAACGATGTTCAGTTAAATTTAAATTGGCCTCTCGAAAGAGTCGCGAGGATAACAAAAGATTTTGTTATCGTTAACGAGCGCGATCGCCCTGAATACCCAACAAGATTTATCAAGAGGGTATATGACAGGAATGGTACGTTCCTGTTCTCTCAACAAAATGATAGCAATTTTAGTCTTGTCCTAACCGAACTGGGTTTCGTTTTTAGGATGGCTTCCCGTAAGCCAATCACTCTTTACGATAAATTTGGCAGCCTCATCAATACTTTTTCAAACACTTATAGTATTAACGATTGGCGAATGGTTCATGCTTCACCCGACAAGAGTTATATGATAATTAATAGCGTAATTAATGATCTTTCTGGTCAACAAACTGCATTAATTGCTATAAATTCAGTTGGAAAAGAACTCTGGCGAAAGCCCGATTTGCGAAGCACGCGACAATTGGCAATCAGTAATAAAAAAGTCGCAATAGGACATGAAAGTGGCATTGTTTATGTTTTTGATCGTGAGGGAAATCAATTGAGAGAATATCCGACAAAATTTAAAGGGGATGTGGCAGTTACTTTTAGTTCAAATGGAAAATACCTGGCAGCTGCATCGACTAATAGAAGCTTAGAAGATAAGTCTAGCTATTTATATCTAATTGATGATGAGCAAGGAACTGTGATACAAAACTGGCCTGTCCATATCCATGACGAAAATTCAAGCAATCCTTACACTCCAATCCGACTTGCGATTTTAGAAAACAAATTAATTGTAACCATATCGAATGTTCTAAATAGAAAATATAGAGTTTATGATCTAACAGGGTCAGTTATTTTTGAAACCAAATTTCGCAAAAGATATCTAGACAATTCTAATGTCACTGAAATTGACTATAAAAACAATCACCTGTTTATAAATCAGCTTGGTGTAGGTAGGATTTTTAATTTAAAAAAATGAAATATAAAATGAGTCTAACATGAATTTGAAAGTCAATTCGACAGTAATGTTGTTTATGGCGCTAAGTTTAAAATTGAATGTTGTACTGGGATTTCAAAAGCAGGAAAGCGCTAAGTCTTTCCAGGAAATTGCACGTTTAGATGTGAATGAAGAAACAACTCCTGAGCAAATTATACAGTTTAATGCCAAAGCCGAACGGCTGGGGTTTTCTAAAGTTTCTTTTCTTGAAAAAAGAACATCCGGCTCTAAAATTATTTTCAGCAATGGAACCCAGCTAAATTTAAAAAAGGATCTTGAATCAGTAAATCTAATCACCAAGGATTATGTGATCATAAGAGAGATGGACAGGCCAAGGCATGGTTCAAACTTTATTAAACGAGTTTATGATCATGAAGGCGAATTTCTTTTCTCACAAAACAACGATAGAGATTTTTTCCTCATACCAACCGAAATGGGCTATTTTTTTAGGGTAGCTTCTCATAAGCCAATTTCTCTTCATAGCAAATCGGGTCAACTTATTAATACATTTTCCAATTCTTACACTGTTCATGGGATAAATGCATATGTATCACCTGATAAAAGATTTTTAATAATAAATAGTATGGTTGAGGATTATTCTGGGAGCAAAAATGGCTTAATAGCAATAGATGCGCAAGGGAAAGAACTCTGGCGGAAAAATAATATGCTCAGTACCTTACAATTAGCAATTAGCAACGACAAAGTGGCTATCGGTGAAAGGGCGGGTATAGTCTATGTTTTTGACCGTAATGGAAATCCATTGCGAGAGTATCCTACAGAATTTAAAGGTGACCTTCGGGTTACATACAGTGCGGATGGAAAGTATTTGGCTGCTGTATCGGTCAATAAAAGTGCAAGAGATAAATCAAGCTATATTTATTTATTTGATGATGAAAATGGTGTTATTATGCCGAATTGGCCCATCCACGTTGGAAAAGGAGATGTAAGGACGATTCACAGGCCAAGAAACATATTACTTAGTATATAAAAACATAATTACTGTAACGTATTAAAATTGTACTTATCAATATTATTAAACCTCCCCTACCCCCTCCTTAAACAAGGAGGGGAAATTCCTCCCCTTGATAAGGGAAGGTTAGGAGGGGTAATTGAGATAAACAAATTACTACAGCTTATAGCTCCGTTTAAAAATACGTCACCGAATTTATGAAACAGACCACTTAGCCAGAATAAATTAATCATTACTTTGTACAGTTTTAAAAGTACTAAATTCCAGGTTTATGACTTAAATGGAAAAATTGTATTCGAAAAGGTTTTACCGAATGATACTAGCAGCCGTGATCTGCCTAAAACTGAATACAAAAACGACCATCTTAAAATAAATAGTTTCAGGAAAAGCTTAATCTTCAGTTTGAAAATATAAATATGAACGAGTGAAAAAATTAATATTAGCTCGTCGAGGAGTTGAACTCCATCGCAAACAGGGCTATTTCAAAATAAGTGAAAGCCTTAAACTTTAATCCAAAAGAGAGTGGATCATGAAATCATTCAAGTATTTACAAATCACTATTTTGCTTCTTGTTTTTATTTTTCCGATGAAAGGATTTGCACAAGAGAAAAAACTAATTGAGATAACAAGTTTTTCAGTCAGTGATACGGAGAACCTCTCTAAGTATGATTCTGCAAAATGATTAGCACCTATTAGTGAAACGTGAGACGGAAAAAAGAAGAACCGAGAAATGGACAAATAGGAGAAGCGGAGAAGATAGGCAATATGTTATGAACAACCCCCAACCCACCTCCAAATTCTGGCATAAACTCACCATTGCAGTCAAACCACCCCTCACCGAAATCATTGCTAGTACTTTGTTCGAATTTGGAGCTGAAGGCATCGAGGAAGTATCTGATGTCATTATTGCATATTTCTCAACAGAAAAAGACATCGAGCACATTCGTAGAAAATGTCAAAAGCAACTGGAATTTGCCAATCAAGCTCTTGCAATCAATGAAGGTTTTAACATTCAAATTGATAAAGTGTATCCGGAAGATTGGCAGGAAAACTGGAAAGAATTTTTTAAGTCCATCATTATTGGCTCACGAATGGTAATCACACCTTCCTGGGAGACCATTCAACCGAAACCAGGGCAGATCGTCATCACTATCGATCCTCAACAAGCCTTTGGTACCGGCGGTCACGAGACTACCAGGTTAATGCTGAACGCAATGCTGGAGTTCCTAAGGCCGGGCATGCGGGTTTTGGATGCAGGTACAGGTTCCGGCATTTTAGCTATCGCAGCTGCAAAACTAGGCGCTTCATTCACAACAGGTTTTGACATTGACGAGGTTGCGGTTCAAACAGCAAAAACCAATGCGGTACTGAATGAAGTTAAAAGCATTCTATTTTTTGTGAGCGATCAGGCTAATTTTAAAATCGGAATGAAAACGTTCGATTTGATACTTGCCAATATGCTTTCCAGCAAATTACTGTTATTAATTCCGCAATTAGTACCTTTTCTAGAACCCAATAGAGGCCGGTTTATTCTATCGGGTTTTCTTATTGAAGAAAAGACAGAAGTGACTGGAATTTTAAAGCAGAATGGGCTTTTAGTGATTCAGGGAAAAAGTAAAAATGAATGGCTCTCGTTCATTTGCCGAGTAGAAAAATAAGTTATTCATACATCTTCTTTTGTAAATCCATTTCGATTGAAATTAAGGGGTGATTATATTATATTATTCATCTTTTTAATTTTTTTTAACCGGAAAAAATAAGGCGATCTGTGTTTAAAGAACTTCCATCACCCCATGAATTTCCGCAGTTGGAACTGGAAATTCTCGCTTTTTGGGAAAAGAACGATATTTTCCACAAAAGTGTGAATTCCCGTGATCCGGAAAAACTTTTTGTCTTCTACGAAGGGCCGCCTACCGCCAATGGCAAACCAGGTATTCATCATGTAATCTCTCGAGCAGTAAAAGATTTTGTCTGCCGGCTACGAACCATGCAGGGATACCGCGTGGAACGAAAAGCAGGTTGGGATACCCATGGTCTCCCGGTTGAAATTGAAGTTGAAAAAGAATTGGGTATCGAGGGGAAAGAGCAGATCATCGAGTACGGAATCGCTAAATTCAACGAAAAATGTAAAGAGAATGTTTTCCGCTATAAAGCAGAATGGGACGAACTCACCCGGCGAATTGCTTTCTGGGTTGATTTGGACGATCCGTATATCACTTACAGTAATGAATATATTGAATCAGTTTGGTGGATATTAAAAGAGTTCTGGCAAAAAGGCTTGTTGTACGAAGGCCACAAGGTCCTCCCGTATTGTCCTCGTTGTGAAACCGCGTTGTCTAGCCATGAGGTTTCCCTGGGCTATAAAGATGTTCCTGATCCTTCGATCTTCGTAAAAATGAAATTGAAAGAAGCCCCCGACACCTATTTCCTGATCTGGACCACAACGCCATGGACTCTCATTTCAAACGCGGCTTTGGCGGTTCATCCCGATGAGACCTATGTTAAGATTCGCCTCAATGGTGAAAAGCTCATCCTCGTAAAGCAAAGACTTTCGGTAATTGAAGGCGACTATGAGATCATTGAAGAAATAAAAGGCCGTAAGCTTGAAAACATTGAGTATGATCCTTTATTCAGTTTTATAAAGCCGGATAAAAAAGCCTGGTATGTTATTTTAGGTGATTTTGTCACTACCGAAGAAGGAACCGGGATTGTACATACTGCACCGGCATTTGGTGAGGATGATTACCGCATGGGTCAAAAATATAATTTACCGTTTTTGCAGCCCGTAGATAAATCTGGTCGTTTTACTGAAGAGATCACCGATTTTAAACAACAATTTGTTAAAGATGCAGATAAAGACATCATTAAAAATATAAAGCAGCGCGGGTTATTATATCATGCAGAGATTTGTCATCATAGCTACCCTTTTTGTTGGCGCTGCGATTCACCGCTTTTGTATTACGCTAAAGAATCCTGGTTTATTCGAACCACAAAATTAAAAGAAAACTTGCTGGCCAATAATAAGAAGATTCAATGGATTCCAAAAGAAGTTGGAGAAGGCAGGTTTGGCGAATGGCTTAGGAATAATGTAGACTGGACCCTTTCCCGCGACCGGTTTTGGGGAACGCCTCTGAATATTTGGAAATGTACTAATTGTGATTTTCAATTGATGATTGGCAGTATGGAAGAGTTATCGCAAAAATCCAATCTAAAAGAGATTCCTGATTTGCATAAACCTTATATTGACGATGTGGAAATACCATGTGAAAAATGTCAAACCAAAATGAAACGTGTGCCTGAGGTGATCGATGTTTGGTTTGATTCCGGCGCGATGCCATATGCCCAATGGCACTATCCCTTTGAAAACCAGGATATTTTCAAACGAAATTTTCCAGCGGATTTCATTTCCGAAGGGATCGACCAAACAAGAGGTTGGTTTTATTCTTTATTGGCAATTTCGACATTGCTGTTTGACGAACCGGCTTATAAAGCTTGTGTGTCTCTCGAGTTGATTTTGGATCAGAATGGTCAAAAGATGAGCAAATCAAAAGGCAATACGGTTGATCCATTTGAGATCATCGAACAGTTTGGCGTCGATCCGTTGCGCTGGTATTTCTTTACCGTTAGCCCACCGTGGACACCCACAAAATTCGATCCTGAAGGAATTAAAGAAGTTCAGCGTAAATTTTTTGGCACGCTCATAAACACCTATTCATTCTTCGTAATGTATGCAAATATTGATGGATTCCAATACACGGAAGATGGACCTGCAATCGAGAATCGTCCGGAAATGGATCTTTGGATTTTGTCTGCTCGTAATCGGTTGGTTGGGGAAGTCAATGAATTCTTACAACGTTATGATTTAACCAAAGCGGCGCGTGCAATTAGCGATTTCACGATTGAAGAGCTATCAAACTGGTATGTGAGAAGGTCACGTCGAAGGTTTTGGAAAAATGAGATGGGTGATGATAAAATCTCTGCATATAAGACGTTGTATGAAGTTTTACTCACCTTGTCGAAATTGATTGCGCCATTTGCTCCCTTCATCGCTGATGCTTTATATAGAAATCTAAATACAAACCAAACCGAACCTTATGAAAGCGTTCATTTGGCTTTTTATCCCGACCAAACTCAACGTGAGTTTTCAGCTTCCGATGAGGAATTGTTAAGTAGAATGGAGATAACCCGAAACGTTGTAAGTGTCGCAAGGGCTTTACGCAGCGCTGCGGGAATGAAGGTTAGACAACCGCTAAAGAAAATTGTGATTGCGGTTCAATCAGAAAAACAAAGAAACGCCTTATGCAAAATGCAAGGCTTAATTTTAGAAGAGATTAATGTCAAAACCATTGAATTTTTGGACAACCCGGACGACCTGGCCATTCTGAAAGCAAAAGGGAATTTCAAATCCCTGGGGCCAAAGTTTGGAAAAGATGTAAATAAAGTAGTTGGACAAATAGAGAAGTTAAAACATCACGAGATATTAGCCTTACAAGAAAATAACGAGTACGATCTTTCATTGGGTAATGGAAATGCCGATATCACTTTAGAAGATGTGATCATCTCAACGGAAAATCCGCCTGATATGGTCGTTCAAATCCAAAACAACATGGCTGTTGGGTTGAATTTGAAAATTAGCGAATCACTAAAACAGGAAGGATTCGCCCGTGAATTTGTCAACCGGGTTCAGAATATGAGAAAAGAACATGGACTCGAAGTTGTAGATAGAATTAATATCAATGTGGATGCTCCTGAAGAATTTATTGGTGCTTTAAGCAATTGGGAAAGTTATATTAAGAACGAAACACTTGCTGAGAACCTAGATTTCAAGATCCAAAACCTGGATTATTCAAAAGACTGGAAGATAGATGGCCAGGATATTAAGATTTCAATATCAGGTTTGAAATTCCAAGGGATCAGTTAAATAGCGGGAGTGAAAAAATGGAAAAGAACAAGTTAAAGCAATACCAGAAACTGTTGTTAATAAATCGAAAGGAGATGGAGGATCAAATGGAATATATCCGTGAGAATTCTTTCAAAGATACAATGAAAGATGCAAGCGGTGATAATTCCTCCTATTCTTCTCATATGGCAGACCAGGGTTCGGATGCCCAGGAAAGAGAAAAGGCGTTCATGATGGAGTACAGGGAAGGCCGGTTGATCTACCACATCGAAGAGGCACTTGACAGAATAGCCAACGGAGATTATGGAAAATGTATTGAATGCAAGGGTGACATATCTGATGCAAGATTGGAAGCGGTTCCTCATGCCCGGCTATGTATTACTTGTAAATCTAAAGAAGAAATCAGTAAGGTTTAACATTATTGAATGGCAAACATGCTTAAGAACATTTCGCTGAAATATTTTATGATTAGTACTGTTGTAATCGCTATTGATCAAATTACTAAGATTCTTACAAAAAAAAATATGTTTCTTGGTCAATCTGAAGAGATCCTGGGAGATTTCTTACGTTATACCTATATTCAAAATCCGGGGATGGCATTTGGTATTCAGATTGGAAATAAAACCCTATTCACTATTTTTTCGATTCTTGCAAGTATTGTAGTTTTTGTCTATTTAATTCGTACCAGGGGAGACAAGGTGTTTGTAAAATTGGCACTTGCTTTGATTTTAGGCGGTGCTATTGGCAACTTAATCGACAGAGTACTTTATGGTGCGGTAGTGGATTTTATCGATGTTGGCATTGGTCAAATGCGCTGGCCAGTGTTTAATATCGCTGATTCTGCCGTGTCTGTGGGAATGGTTATTCTTGTGGGAATTATTTTATTTGAACCCAAAGAACAAGCTGAATTAAAGGAAGCCAGCCAGCCTGATTCCTCTGTATAAAATTCATGTCTGGTCAACATCTCGAACTCATCGTATCATCAACTGTAATGCCGGAGCGTATCGATAAGTTTCTGGCTACTCAATTCAATCAAATATCTCGCACACGAATCCACCAATTGCTTGAAGAAAATAGAATCCTGGTCAATGGCAAAAAAATCAAACCAAGCCATAACGTCATTCCCGGGGAGCGAATTGAAATACATATCCCCAAACCGCGAAAAGTAGAAATTCTACAAGAAGATATTCCTTTGGATATTTTGTATGAAGATGAACAACTATTGATTATTAACAAACCAGCCGGAATGGTTGTGCATCCGGCGTTTGGGCATTCAAACGGAACTTTGGTGAACGCCTTACTCTACCATTGTGATAATCTTTCCGGTATCAATGGGGAATTACGGCCGGGTATTGTTCATCGCCTGGATAAGGATACTTCTGGCCTTCTCGTTGTGGCTAAGGATGATTACACCCACCGTCATTTATCAGAACAGTTTTCACAAAGAACAGCACAAAGAAGCTATATCTCCATTTTGTGGGGTGCGTTTAAAAAAAGCGAAGGACGTATAGAAACAAAGTTTGGCCGTAGTCCGAATAGTCGTAAGAAAATGGCTGTTTTGTCGGAAGGTAAAACCGCGATCACAAACTATAAAGTCTTAGAGCAGTTACCCTTAATTAGCTTTGTAGAATTAAAATTAGAAACAGGAAGAACACACCAGATCAGGGTGCACATGACACATATTGGCCATCCTGTATTTTCAGATTATGATTATGGTGGGAGACAGAACGGAGCTAAGGCCCTATCAAAATCCGATCGAAAAATAGCGGAAGAATATTTTAATTGTTTAAGAAGACAAGCGCTTCATGCCCAAAATTTGGGGTTTGAACATCCAAGAACTGGACAAAAGGTTTATTATACCAGTCCGGTTCCAAATGATATTGATGGATTGTTAACACTTGCTCGCCAGGTATCCGATCCACAAATTTCTACTGAAACCCAGATGACATCGAAACTTTGAAGGCTCCACCTCGTATTTTGGCCATATATTTACTGACCTAAACAGGAGATTTCATGATGACTAATAAACTAAAGCACCCTTTGTTGAAAATTAGTTTTGGACTATTTTTTACTCTCATATTGCCGGCTGTTTTGTTTTCAGGAGAACATAATAAAAATAATCAAACTTTATTGCATAAATCCTGGGAAAGGTTCTCTCCTATATCTCAGTGGGGATCGACCTATTTCAGCAACGGTAATAATGGTTTTGACGACGATTGGTTTGTGTTTCGCTATAATCGGGTGGATGGTGTGTTTTTGGGCTTCAGAAAAAAGAGAGAAACTTTTCGAAGACGTGGGGGAATGCAATTGTATGGTGGTGCAGGTATTGGTTTAAAAAGTGAACGATTTCAATTTCAAGCTACTTTAGAGCGAAGTTTTTTTCCAGCAGGCAGTCAATTTTCTATTGGCGGAGAAATTTATGATCTTACTTATACCGAGGATGAATGGATTATTCCTTCCTGGGAAAACACCCTTGGAGCCATTTTGATTCGGGAGGATTTTCAAGATTTTTATCGCCGAGAAGGCGCGGGTGTTTATATTTCTCAAAATTTTTCACGCCGGGCAAAATTAAAAATAGGTTGGCTGGAAGAGAACCACAGGAGCCTGGATTCCGTGACGAATTGGTCTGTTTTCGGAGGAAATAAAAGATTCAGAGATAATCCCGTTGTTGATAACCTGGAGTTGAAAGGCTTTTATGGGGAATTCCAATTGGATACACGGGGTCGCAAGTATAGTTCTCGCCGAGGTTGGTTGTTTGCAGGTTCCGCAGAATATTTTACCAGGGAATATAAAGGGGATACCGATTTTCAGCGTTATATATTTGAAATAAGACGTTATCAGCCTATTTCGAGAGGGGAAAATATTAATATTCGATTGCGAGCCGGAGAAACAGTTGGTATCGTGCCCGTACAAAAACTATTTGATCTGGGCGGAATTAGTACTCTCAGGGGATATGATTACAAAGCATTCACCGGGGATCGGATGTTATTGGGAAATATCGAATACCAGATTGACTGGGACCGCTTAGACTGGGTTCCTTATATCCCGATTTTGGGTGAATTTAATTTAATACTATTCGCCGATGCCGGCCTTGCCTGGTATAAGGATGAAAAAGATTTTAGTAAATTGAAAGTCGATGATCTCTTTTCAGATATTGGTATTGCGTTTGCAAACTATGACGGCTCATTTCGATTGAATATCGCAAAACGAACAGATCGCGCAACAGATGCTGTCAAAATCACTTTTCGTATTTCCCGACCGTTCTGATAAGCTAGCTTCTATAGAAATCAATTAAAAAAGCTGAGAAAAAAATGAAATATAAAATTTCAGGACTCTGGATACTTTATTTGTTGTTGCCTTCTTGTTTAATTGCAGATGATATCGTCCGCAAGGAATACAGTTTTGATGTTTCTAGAAGAAAGCCTTTGCGTATCCGGCTTGAAATCGATGCAGGTAAGTTAGAAATTGAACCCAGCAGGGATGCCAGGAAGATTTCACTCAATTTTCGGTTTGATGATGATAGACATGAATTGAGCGTGGATTTTGATGAAGATGATAATTACTTGCGAGTTTATTTTGATGTGGATAAATGGTTTATGGATCATGATGATGGCGATGGTTTGTCTGCAAGGATTATTGTGAAATTACCAACGGAAGTTCCGATATTAATCGAATGCAAAACCAAAGCAAGTCAATGTGATATTGAGCTTGGCGGACTGAAGATCCGTGAATTTGAACTCCACGTACTTGCCGGTGAAACTTCAGTTACTTTTTCCCAGCCAAACAGAGACAAAATTGAGGAATTAGAAATTGACATTAAATTAGGTGAAATAAGAATCGAAAAATTAGGCAATGCAAATTTTAAGTATGCGAATATTAATGGTGTGGTGGGCTCTTTGATTGTTGATTTGACATCCGACATGGATATTATGAATGATCGGGAAATTGACATTGACTTAAATATTGGTGAGACTCGCCTGTACCTCCCTGAAAATGAAGCGATTAGATTTTCTGTCTCAAAATTTCTGTTTTTCTCTTCACTGGATATCCCATCTGATTTCTATAAGAGAGGAAAATATTATTATTCGGATAATTACGATAACTCCAAATATAAAACCAAATTATCAATATCTCTAGGGATTGGCACACTTGATATCCGTATTCGATGAGTTCGAGTTTTCTGATTATAAACATTGTAAATATTTTTTTCTAATCATCCGGAATTTTAATGCGTAGAAATGATGGTTTATTTATAGGAATTAAAGCGGCAATAATTCTTTTCTTTTTACTGCCTTGTTTTCTTTTTGCTTCGGATTATGAAATTACTGAAACCGAAACACACCACTTTGAAATTTCTCCAAATACTCTATTGGAACTCAGGTTAGGATCCGGAAATCTGAATATAGCCACATGGGGAAAACCAACTATTCAGATTTTGGTAAGGAAGTGGGCAAAGGCTAATAATCGTGAAAAAGCAGAGTCTAAACTTAAAGAACTCAAAATTGAATTTACGCTGGGCAATAATAAACTCTTCGTACATCAGCTCAGCCGAGGTAGTAATAATCCGTTTTCCAGTCTTCTCAAATTCACAGGGATAAAGAAAACCCCATCAACAAAAATTGATTTTGAACTTACTGTCCCCAAATCGATTCGATTAAAAATTGACAAGAAGGATGGGAGCGCTATAATTGAAGGAATCCGTGGTAATATTACGATTGAACAAAAAAAAGGAATTCTGGAAATCACAAACATTTTGGCTCAAAACCTGGAACTAAAACTGGATGAAGTCCAGACAAAAATATCCAATCTAAATGGACAAAATGGGGTTGATCCACACTTGAGTATATCCATTAAACAAGGCGAAATTGTCCTGGATAATTCAAAACTCATTCGTTTGGTTATAAAATCAAAAGATGCAGATATTTATCTGGTTGGCAACGAAATTAGATCAGGCGAAATTGAAACAAAATCCGGAGATTTCTTTTTCAATCCAAATTTGAAACTAAAAGCAAAAATTCGAGTGAGGTCGGATTCGGGCGATATGTTTTTAATCCTGCCTGATTTTCCGGAATCAAAAATAATTGCGGAAACAGCATTAGGTGTGATTCGTTCAGCGCACCAATGGGAAATCAAAAAATCAGGTGGAATTTCTATTTTAGAATATAATGGGAATAAAAAGAACAATGAGGTTTGCGAATTCTTTTCGGATATAGGTGATATTTTTATTCAACGAAAATGGCAATAAATGAGATTTCCTTCGAAGATAAGTTTGTTAAATTGGCGTTCTATAATCTTAGTGCTTTTTCCTATTTTAAATGCCGGCTGTTTTGAATATGATGAGATGATATTTATGAAGGTTGATGGATCAGGCGAATTGATGATACATTATCAAGCCGAAAAGGATATGAAGTTTGAAAATTTATACTTTCCAACGGACCTTTACGATGTGAAAGATAATATTAAGAGAAATTATCTTTCCGGAGGCTTGACGGAAAAGTTTCATGAGATTCGTCAAAAAGAGGATCTCACGCATGTTTATATGGAGTTTGAGTTTGATAGCCTGGCTTTGTTAAATGTCACACCAAGCTTTTAAAACGAACGGTTTGAAACCGTACGGACCGAAAACAATATTACACTAAAGCGATTCATCTACCTTGACGAAGACAAACTGGATCGTACCAAAATGTTTCTAAAATCAGGTCTTCGTTCACTTTTTTCTAAAATCAAGTTCCGCTTTCAATGGATTGTTCCCGGGTTGATCACGGATACGAATGCAAATATTCTGGGTGATAAAAACCGGGCCATTTGGAATATCACGTTAGAAGAAATATTAGTAAAAAGGTCGGTTGAGTTTTTCGTTGAATATGAGCCAGTGAATATGATGAACAAGAATGATTGAGATTATAGTTGAGGTCGATGGCAGATAACACACAAAAAATTAGAAATATTTTCTTAAATTTAGCTTTAGATGGAGGATATTTATCATGAAAAAGCTTCGGCAACAATTACTACTAGGTTCAGGACTGGGGCTTCTTTCTTTGCTTTGGCTGATAAGCCAGGTTATAGCCGGAACTGCTAGAAAAGAAATCAATCAGACTTTCGACCTGCGGCAAGGCGGTGAAATCTCTTTAAAAAATACCAGAGGTCGGATAGAAATTACTTCCTGGGATAATGAGCAAGTTAAACTGAGAGCAGTGATCACTGTAAAACATCGTAACCGGCGAATTGCGGATGAATACATGGAAGAAGTTCATTTGGATATTAATGACGGAAGAGATTATTTGGAAATAGATGTTGATTATCCCCATAAACGAAGCTCGAATGGCGGCATCTCATCTTTGTTCTCATAGTTGTTCGGAAGAGGCAAGCCATCAGTAAATGTAAATTTTTATTTAGTCGTTCCTAAAGAGGTAAATTTGGATATTGATAATGTGAATGGCGGGATCGATATAACCGGCATCACAGGTAAAATTGAAACGAATACAACCAATGGAAGAATCAAAATTACTCAAAGCAGCGGCGAAGTTTCTTGTAAAACGGTAAATGGCAGCATATCAGTAAATCTGGAAGGAATTTATCGATTCGATGAAATGATTTTTAAAACCGTTAACGGCGGGATTCGATTAGCAATTCCGGCAGACATAAAGGCCAATCTGGAAGCCAGCACAGTAAATGGAAGTATAAATAGTGAATTGTCCATAAGGGTTAAGGGCAAACTTAGCAGAAGAAGATTAAAAGGTCAGATCAATGGCGGCGGTGGAAGCCTTGTTTTGAAAACAGTCAATGGCAGCATTTCGATACTTAAATCCGATTGATGAAATCCAAACGATGAAGAAATTTTGTTTCAATTCACAAAAATAATACGCTGTATTTAATCTAAAGAGTATATTCCCTTAATTTTTTAAGATTTTACACTCCCATTTGCTTTTTGTTTTGGGGTTGCTTTTCAGATGCTTCACCTATATATTAGTTAGTCAATTTAATTCAGATTTGAGGAGAGAATGGGTAAAATTATTGCTATTGCGAATCAAAAAGGTGGTGTAGGGAAAACTACAACTGCTATCAATCTAGCCAGTTGTATTGCGGTTGCGGAGATCGAAACACTTTTGATTGACATCGATCCTCAAGCAAATGCTACGAGTGGACTTGGGATTAATTCCAATGAAATTGATCACACAATTTATGATGTATTGATTGATGAAATGGACATCAATGAAGCTATTATTGACAGCCAAATTGAATATTTGGATATCTTGCCATCAAGTATCCGGCTCGTTGGCGCTGAGGTTGAGCTCGTTAGCGCTATTGCCAGAGAAAAGATAATGCGGGATCGTACTGCAAAAATCAAAAAAGAGTATGAGTATGTTTTCATCGATTGCCCGCCGTCGCTTGGCCTCTTAACTATCAACAGCCTGACGGCAGCCAATTCGGTATTGATTCCAATTCAATGTGAATATTATGCTTTGGAAGGATTGAGCCAATTGCTAAACACAATTCGATTGGTTCAGAAGCATTTAAATCCTAGTTTGGAAATTGAAGGTGTAGTATTAACAATGTATGATAGCCGACTGAATCTATCCAAACAGGTTGCGGAAGAAGTTCGGAAATATTTTAGTGATAAAGTCTATAAAACAATTGTTTATCGAAATGTGAGACTAAGTGAAGCGCCGAGTTATGGTAAACCGATTATTCTCTATGATGCTGTATCGAGTGGTTCTGAGAATTATATAAAACTTGCGGAGGAGGTTTTGGTGAATGGCAAATAAGCATAGATTGGGACGTGGTTTATCCGCATTAATTCCGGATTTATCTGAAACTGCACAATATGAATCCGCTAAATTTGCTGAAATCGAAGTGTCGGGAATTTCAGCCAATCCATTTCAACCCAGGGATAATTTCGATAGTGTTACTTTAAATGAATTAAAAGATTCAATTAAGGAAAACGGTATCATTCAGCCCATTACCGTTCGTTCTTTTGAAGGTGGTTTTCAACTCATTTCCGGTGAACGACGTTTTCGTGCTGTCAAACAACTTGGATACGATACGATTCCGGCATATTTGTTAGACATCGAGTCTGATGAAGAAATGCTGCAACTGGCATTGATAGAAAATATACAACGAGAAAATCTAAATCCAATCGATATTGCGAAAGCTTTTGATAGGCTCATAGCTGATTGCAATCTAACTCAAGAGCAAGTGGCACAGAAAATCGGTAAAGATCGATCATCAGTTACAAATTTCTTACGATTGTTGAAGCTTCCACAAGATATTCAACAGAGTTTATTGGAAAACAAAATTTCCATGGGACATGCCCGAGCCCTTTTGGCTATTCAAGATCGCAGCGACCAAATTTCTTTGTGGAAGAAAACCATAAAAAATAATTATTCGGTCAGAAAAGTAGAAGAGTTGGTTAAAACATTTAGTAATGGCGGCAAAGAGATCCAGGCTAAGCCAGTACCTAAAAAGTCGGTTTTTATTATCGACATGGAAGACCAGTTGCGGGAGATATTAGGTACTCAAGTCCTTATATCGCCAAAATCGGAGGGAGGAAAAATTGAAATTCAGTATTATTCCGATGATGATTTAAATCGAATTCACGGGATTTTAAAGCAAGAAGAGAATCCGTATTAAAGAATGGCGAAAAATAAATTAAAGAAAAAAAAGCAGTTTATTTCTTTCTTAATTATTGCCGACAATCAATCTGAACCGCTTGGATTTAAATTAAGAGTGGTTACCTTGAGGATATTAGGTGGGATTGCTGTTTTACTATTGCTAAGTGTGATAGCCGGAGCGGTTTTCTTTGTCAAATATCTCCAGGTGAATAATGAAAATGTTGCACTGAAGGTCGAAAATTCCAAACTGGAACGTGAAAACAGCCGGGTAGCTTTGATTGCTGGTAAATTCGAGGAGTTGAAAATATTTTCGAGTAAATTGAAAATATCATTGGGAATAGAAGAAGCCCAGGAGTTTGATGAAGGTATAGTGGGAGCATCGATTTCAAATGAAACCAATATCTCCTTTAACAACGGATCTAAAAACAAAAATGATCAAAAAGTATCAGCGCGGAATTTTGAGAATATCCTTAGACGAGTGGGTTCCATCACAACAAGTTATCACATGATGTATGAAAGGCTTCCTACTTTGTTACCGGTGGAAGGATTGATCTCTCTTGGGTTTGATGATATAAATTTAGCCGAACCACAAATCCGGGACAAACATTTTGGGATTGATATCGTTGCAAAGCGAGGATCGGTAATTAAAGCATCCGGAGAAGGTACGATTGTTTTTGCCGATTGGACGCCGGATTTGGGGAATCTCATTATTATTTATCATGGCAGCGATATTTTTACATTCTATGCCCACAACATGCGTCTGCTCAGGACGGTCGGGATGGTAAGAAAAGGAGACCCGATCGCACTGTTAGGGAATTCGGGTGAAACCAGTTCAGGGCCCCATCTTCATTTTGAAATTTGGCGTGATTCAAAACCTGTGGATCCGAAGGAATACTTGTTTTCTTTGCAGACTGATCAACAACAGGAATTATAAATATGGATTTAAAAGTTCGTAAAGGAGAAAAGACATGTTTAGAGAAAAAGACAGCAATGGTTATGACAGGATGGGTGATTTAAATACTTTAATAGGAAAAGGCACAATAATAGAAGGAAATATGACAGTTCAACATAGTCTTCGGATAGACGGAAAACTGGTTGGGAATCTAAAATCTTCAGATTCTATTATTCTCGGTAAAGAGGGTGTCATCCATGGAGAAATTGAAGTCAAAAATGCTGTCATTGGTGGAACTGTAAAAGGTAAAATCTCTGCCACCGGAAAAGTAACTTTAGAGTCCACCGCAGTTTTGGTTGGAAAATTGAATGCGGTTAGATTAGTCATTGCCGAAGGTGCGGTGTTTGATGGCCACTCTCAAATGAAAGGAACCAAGTTGGAACCGGCTTTGAATTTCACCCCGGAGAAGGCAAGCGCCAAACCAGTTAAAAATTCCGTTCAGGAGGCAGACAAGCAACCATGATGGAACTTTGAAAGAGTATTCATCTCAAGGATGGCTCCACGGATTTTGGAATTGCAATGAATGACAAAAACAAAAATTCAAGTAGTAAAGATTCAATTCGGGAAATTGGTCCATATTTCGATTTAGGGATGCGTTTTGCAATTTCAATTGTAATTTTTGCAGCGCTTGGCTTTTGGATAGATAAAACACTGAACACTATTCCTGTTTTTTTAATGGCAGGTTTTTTATTAGGCGCAATCGCCGGGTTTTGGACGATTTATAAAGCTGTTTATTTAAACGATAAAACAAATAACAAGCGTGATTAAGGAATTTATTAGACGCTCTTTTTTATTGCCATTTTTGGGGATAGGTATTGTTTTTGGACTAGCAGGTTTGTTGGTCCTTTTTTTATTTGGAGAACAAGAGAAAACGGCAGAAGTGTTGGTTTCCTGGATTTTAAGTTTTATTTTAATTTTGTTTGGCTATTTGGTAAATTATTGGGGTTTTTCAAAATCCAATAAAGCTTTTCTCTCAGTTTTATTGGGCGGGATGATTGTGAGAATGATAATTTTTATTGGGGTTATTTTTTGGATATACCAGGCAAAATATTTACACATGTTAACGTTTTTAATAATTTTGACGATCTACTATTTTTTGTTTCAAACAGTTGAAATTTTCCTTATCAAACGACAACTTAAATTGAGTGACAAAAAAATTAGGTAGGATTGAAAAATAAATGTTTTTATATAATTTTTTAAGCCTCGCACTTTTTGACCCGGAACAAACAGGCCATAAAGAGGAAGGCGCCGGTTTTATCTTGGAGCATGTTCAAGATTATGTGATCTTTGAGATTCCACCCATATTAGGGATTGATATATCCATCACGTTTCATGTGGTGATGATGTGGATTGCCTCTATCTTTTTGATCCTTCTATTTTCGTTGTCAAAGCGCCAGATGGGAATGGTGCCCCGCGGGATGGGTAATTTACTAGAAGCAATTGTCCTTTTTATCAAAACGGATATCTTGGATCCTTACCTGGGAAAGGATGGAATGCGGTTCGCTCCATACCTGCTAACAGCATTTTTTTTCGTTCTGGTTTGTAATTTATTGGGATTAATACCTGGAGCTGGGACCGCCACCTCAAATCTTGCGGTTACCTCTACGTTAGCTGTTATGACATTCTTCATCGGTCAATCAGCAGGAATAATGAAAAAGGGGTTTGGCGGGTATATGAAGAGCTTTTTACCCCCTGGTGTACCCGGCTTTGTTGCGCCTTTGGTGTTTTTAATTGAATTTATCGGCGTGTTCACCAAGCATTTTGCCTTGGCCATTCGTCTTTTTGCCAACATGATGGCGGATCACTTGATTGTTTTTACTTTCCTGGGACTCATCATCATTTTTAAGAGCTTTTTGGTTGCCCTGCTTGCAGTTCCAGGCGCTGTAGCTTTAGAATTATTGGCTGTTTTGATTGCATTGATCCAGGCATATATTTTCACAATGCTCTCCGCAGTGTTTATTGGCATAGCCTTATCAGAAGAACATTAAAACATTAACTGATTTTTTCATAAAATAAAACCACTAATAGAAATAAGGAGATTAACGGATGATAGATTTTTCACTAGCATTTGCGTACCTGGGTGCAGGAATTGGTGTTGCCGGAGCAACGATTGGTTGTGGTATAGGTATCGGCAAATTAGCAAGCGGAGCCATGGAAGGTGTTTCTCGTCAACCTGAAGCGGTTGGTGATATACGCGGTATGATGATCTTAACTGCAGCGATGATCGAAGGTGTTGCGCTGTTCTCCGTTCTCGTATGCGTCTTGTTAATCTTTGCCACTAAAACGATCGGATCGTAGTTGTTGATCAGCTTAGAATCCAATTAATATCATAACTTCGGAATGAATTCTATGTTATTTATAATATTGGAATCGAATCTATTAGCAGTCGAGCCAGGTCTGTTTTTTTGGTCATTTGTGACATTTTTGATTCTTTTTTTAGTTCTCCGCAAAATTGCCTGGAAACCGATACTTGCTATGCTCGAGAAAAGAGAAAATCATATACGTGAGTCGCTTGAGCGTGCTGAAAATGCTCAAAAGAAGGCTGACGAGAGCCTGAAATCCTACGAAAAAATGATGGAAGAATCTAGAAAAGAAAGCCTGGAAATTATTGAGAATGGCAGGAAAACAGCGAAAATAATGCGTGAAGAGCTTCTAGCAAAAGCGAATGAAGAATCATCTCGATTGATTGATAGAGCTAAAAAAGAGATCGGCCTTGAAAAGGAAAAAGCAGTGGATGAAATTAAAAACCTGGCTGTTGATCTAACTATTTCAGTTGCATCAAAGCTGGTTGAGCGTTCTCTAAAAGATAAAGACCATGAAAAGATTGTGGAGTCATATATTAAGGAGATGAAAGTATCATGAAACATGCCGGTGTCTTACCTCATCGATATGCCAAGGCATTGTTTCTAGTTGGCCGGGAACGGGACATCTTAAACAAGATACAGGAAGATATGTCTGTATTTATATCGGTATTAAAAGACAATCAGGAATTTCATCATTTCTTTTTATCTCCTGAAGTAGGTCGCAAGCAAAAAGAAGCTAAGTTAGATGAATTGTTTGGCGACTTATTTTCGAAAGTATTCTATAATTTTTTGATTGTGTTATTAAACAAAAAACGCCAGGATTTGATTTTAGATATATCAGAAGCATTCCTTAAAGAAGTAGACCTGTTTTACAATCGTACCAATGCACATGTTATTTCTGCGGTAGAATTAACGCCGGAGTTAAAATCCGAGATTCGTCAACAATTGTCAAAACAATTGAATAAAGAAATCAATTTGATCTCTCAGGTTGATTCAACACTTCTAGGCGGAATTTGCATTCATGTAGACGGTAAAATAATCGATGGGACGATTAAAGGTAAACTTCACAAAATGCGAAGCGTTTTGATGGAAAAATCAGAAGAAATATTAAACTAAATTAATATTGGAGGTAGGGTTATATGGAGATCAGGCCGGAAGAGATCACATCGATTATACGGCAGAAAATAGAAGCTTTTGAACATCCCTTTGAAGTTGAAGAGGTTGGTGAAATTATTTATGTTGGGGATGGCATAGCCAGGGTTTATGGTCTGGAAAAAGTTATGGCCGGAGAGCTAGTGGAATTTCCTAATGATGTTTTTGGTATGGCACTTAATCTCGAAGAAGGTAATGTAGGCTGTATCCTCTTTGGTAGTGATACCTTGATCAAAGAAGGTGATACTGCAAAAAGGACTGGACGCATTATGGAAGTGCCGACTGGTGAAGAACTGCTAGGTAGAGTTGTCAATCCATTAGGTCAGCCCATCGATGGTAAAGGCCCGATTAACACTACGCATTTTAGCTTTTTAGAACGGAAGGCATTGGGTGTGCTTGCCCGGCAACCTGTTAAAGAACCACTTCAAACGGGAATTAAGGCCATAGATTCGATGATACCCATCGGTCGAGGTCAGCGAGAGTTAATCATTGGCGACCGTCAAACAGGCAAAACTGCAATCGCTATTGATACAATCATTAATCAAAAAGATACGGATGTGTTTTGTATTTATGTCGCTATTGGCCAGAAAGCTTCAACTGTTGTGAGGGTTGTAAAAATTTTGGAAGACTATGGAGCATTGGACCATACTATTATCGTTTCGGCAACGGCAGATCAACCGGCGCCATTAAACTATATTGCACCTTACGCTGGTTGCGCGATGGGTGAATATTTTAGAGATAATAAAAAGCATGCGCTCATAGTTTATGACGATTTATCCAAACATGCGGTAGCCTACAGACAAATTTCGTTGTTGCTCCGCCGTCCTCCGGGCCGCGAAGCTTACCCGGGAGATGTCTTCTATCTTCATTCCAGGCTATTGGAAAGAGCCTCAAAATTAAATGATGATTTAGGCGGCGGTTCTTTAACAGCCTTGCCTATAATAGAAACTCAGGCAGGCGATGTTTCCGCATACATTCCCACTAACGTCATTTCGATTACCGATGGCCAAATCTATCTTGAGCCGGATTTATTTTATGCGGGTCAACGACCGGCAATTAATGTAGGGCTTTCCGTCTCCCGTGTTGGTGGAAATGCCCAGATTAAAGGAATGAAAAAGATTGCAGGGAGTCTGCGATTGGATTTGGCACAGTATCGCGAATTAGCGGCGTTCGCCAAATTTGGTTCGGATCTCGATAAAGCGACCCTAAGCCAGTTGACCAGGGGCCAGAGGATGGAAGGAATTCTGAAACAAGGCCAATATGAACCTTTGGCTATCGAAAAACAGATTGCAGTTATTTTTCTCGGGACCAAAGGATATTTAGACGAAGTTCCTTTGGATAAAGTCTCGGATACTGAAAATCAGTTTCATGTCTATATGGAATCAAATCATCCGGCTATATTGTCAGAAATTAAGGATAAAAAAGAACTTTCTGTTGATTTGAATAATGAATTAGCTGAAGCCTGTAAAGAATTCATGAAGTCTGTTTCTGTAGGTTAATCATTTATGGCGACTTTACGTGACATACGCCGGCGGATTAGCAGTGTAAAAAGTACACAGCAAATTACCAGAGCCATGAAGATGGTTGCCGCAGCTAAGTTGCGCCGGGCTCAAGAAAAAATCTTAAAAGCTCGTCCCTATGCTTATGAATTGCGAAATGTGATCGGTCATCTTGCCAATATTGTAGATCATGATGCTCATCCTTTGCTTTCCGTTCGAGAAGTTCAATCAGTTGGATTTGTGGTTGTTACCTCAGATCGCGGATTGTGCGGAGCATTTAATATAAACATCATTCGCCGGGCAACAGAACAAATTAAGGCTGCGCAAGCTGAAGGGAAATCCGCTAAGCTTATCTTGGTGGGTAAAAAAGCACGAGATTATTTTCGACGCAGGGATTACGAGATCATTGCCGAACATATAGATCTTTTCAACAAGTTAGACTTTTCACATGCACAGGCGCTTGCCGGTGATATTACGCGTTTTTATACCCAGGGTGAAGTTGATCTTGTATCTGTTATTTACAATGAATTTAAATCAGCCGTTCAGCAAAATCTTACTGTTGAACAATTATTACCGATAGAACCAAAATCAATTGAAGGCTCTACTTTAAAATTTAACTATATCTATGAGCCTTCACCCGATACAATAATTAATGTTTTGCTACCCAGGCAGATCAATATACAAACCTGGCGGATTTTACTCGAGACCAGTTCCGCTGAACATGGCGCTCGAATGACTGCTATGGAAGTAGCCACGGAAAACGCGCAAGAAATGATCACCGATTTAACGCTTCATTATAATAGAGTTCGTCAGGCTAGCATTACCAAAGAAATTCTTGAGATAATTGGTGGTGCCGAAGCCTTGAAGACACAGTAAAACCATGAAGGATTTATACAGATGAACGAAGGAAAAGTTAGTCAAATAATTGGACCTGTTGTGGACGTGAGTTTCGAAGATAGTGGACTCCCAGCCATTTATAATGCACTAAACATTGACCGATCAGATGGATCTAGGCTGGTTTTGGAAGTTGCTCAACATTTGGGTGAAAAAGTTATCAGAGCTGTGGCTATGGATACTACGGATGGTTTGGTACGCGGCGATGTTGTCACTGACACCGGAGAAGCGATTTCAATTCCGGTTGGTAAAGAAACGTTGGGTCGTTTGTTGAATGTGATTGGCGAACCTATTGATGGCAAAGGTGCAATCGAAACAGAAAAGCGTTATTCCATCCATCGTAATGCTCCGCCTTTAGAAGACCTAAGTACCAGTACTGAAATTTTAGAGACCGGGATTAAAGTAATTGATTTGTTGGAACCCTATTCTAAGGGAGGGAAAACCGGACTTTTCGGTGGCGCAGGTGTCGGCAAAACTGTGATCATCATGGAGCTTATCCGAAGTATTGCTACCGAGCATGGCGGTTACTCCGTGTTTTCAGGCGTCGGCGAACGAACCCGTGAGGGTAATGATCTCTACCTTGAAATGACTGAGTCCGGTGTTATCGATAAGACCTGCATGGTATTCGGACAGATGAACGAACCGCCGGGCGCACGTCTCAGGGTTGGTTTAACGGGTCTAACGGTCGCAGAATATTTTAGAGATGAAGAGGGCAAAGACGTTTTATTGTTTATCGATAATATATTCCGATTTGTGCAAGCTGGATCAGAGGTTTCTGCGTTACTGGGACGTATGCCTTCCGCAGTAGGATATCAACCCAATCTTGCGACTGAGATGGGTGCGTTGCAGGAAAGGATTACATCCACCAAACGTGGTTCCATTACATCAGTTCAGGCAATATATGTTCCTGCGGACGATCTTACGGATCCTGCGCCAGCGACGACGTTTTCGCATTTAGATGCAACCACAGTATTATCCCGCAGAATCTCAGAGCTTGGAATTTATCCGGCGGTGGATCCATTGGATTCAACTTCCAGGATATTAGATCCGAATATTATTGGTCTTGAACACTATGAAGTAGCCCAAGCCGTGCAGAGAACGCTACAGACATATAAGGATTTACAGGATATCATAGCCATTCTTGGAATGGAAGAACTTTCCGAGGATGACAAGATCGTTGTAAATAGAGCCAGAAGGATCGAAAAATTTCTATCGCAGCCATTCTTCGTAGCAGAGCAGTTTACAGGCCGCGAAGGGCGTTATGTCCGGCTTGAAGATACGATACGAAGCTTTAAAGCAATCGTTGAGGGTGAGCATGATGATCTACCCGAACAAGCATTTTATATGGCCGGTTCAATTGATGAAGTAGTAGAAAACGCCAAAAAAATGGAATTTTAAACTAGAGAAAAGATGGAAGAAGCGAATAGTAGAACATTTTCCCTGGATATCATAACCCCGGACAAGAAGGCATTTAGCGGTGAGGTGAATTATATTAAAGCTCCGGGGATAGAAGGATACTTAGGGATTTTAACCAACCATGCGCCGTTACTTTCAGCGCTAAAAATCGGTGAATTAGAAGTATTAAATGGAGATCAACGGCAGTTTTATGCCATCAGTGGCGGCTTTATGGAAGTACTAAAAAACCAGGTTAGAGTGTTAGCTGAAACGGCTGAACAAGCGGATGTAATCGATTTGGAAAGAGCAGTGACGTCAAAAGAACGTGCCGAAAACAGACTAAGCTCCGAAGATAAAAAGACAGATATTGACCGAGCCCGTATCGCTTTGTATCGGGCGATAAACAGGATTAAGATTGCGGGGAAGAAGTGAAAAAAGCAGATAAATCGTCTCAAGTTGAAAGTGCCTAATAAGTAAGACGGCATACGTGAAATGGAAAAAGGCTGGGGGAAAGAGATGGAGAGACAAAGTACAAAGGCGCATACACAAAATTACTTAAATCAACCTCTAACCTTGTCTTGAGCAAAAGCCGAAAGGTTGAAATTTCAAAATTAGAATTTAGAATTTGTCTGGAAATTCGGATTTCTGATTTTAGTTCTAAGATTCCTGGTTTGGCAGGAATGACAATATGTAGAGATGTAGTTGTCTAACCTCTAGCCTCCATTCCCTAGATCCTACCTTCCAACCTTTTAATAAAAGTTTTCCTAAATCAAAAAGGGGGCTAATTAATTATTTCTAATTCGCCGATAAATGAACAGTTATAAATCCATTGTCTATGGCTAATAGTATGAAAAAGCCCGGAACAAATAAAAATATGGAAATGATTTATGAGTACTAAATTAATTTGCTGTTCAAGACTGACGGCAAAATATACGTTTTTACCATTGTTGATGTTGTTTCTTTTTTCTTCAGGGTATGCTCAATTAAAATCGAAAAATCACCTGGAAAAGGAAATGAAATCCCGCCTGGAACAAATTAAAAAAGACGAAACCAGGCCTTTCCTCGAGTACCTCACGACACAAAGATTTTATCTTACCCTTGTTTCGAATAATGTTCAACGAGAATTATTATTCCGGGAGAAAGAAGGGGCTGATATTTTCAAAGATGATTTGAAACAAAGTAAAGATCTCAGCAGCTATTTAAATTCCGATTTTAATAAAGTGATTGCAAATGCCGTTAAGCTTTATGACGAGATCACAAGGCTTGAACAGATTACAAAATCAAATCCGGACGAATCAACGGAAAAGAGGATTGCCGAGCTAAAGGATCAATTTCGTTCTATGGTTGGAAAAACCGTTACTACATCACGATCGGCCGACCAACTGGTTGAAGGCTATAGCGGGGAAATCGATGCTTTAATACAAGTTGCCAAGGAGGCCCAAAAACTAAGATCAAAATCCAAATCTTCTGAATTAAATGATAAAGCGGATCGATTACGAAAAAATATTTTTGATGTTCTTGACGGAAAATCAATTGAGGATCCTCTCACGGGAAGTTACATAAGGGAGATCGCACAAGTTGTTATTGTCTTGAATAAATTAGATGTTCTGGATAGAAAAATCGATTTTGAGGATACAAATTTTCGTTTGCAAACTCGAAGGATTAAACAACGGCTTCTGGATGTCGTTCCGTTTGAAACCCTCCTGGCGTTTGGTTATAAGGGTGCTCAATTTCGCCATGATAGTGAAAAATTGGATAGCAATTTTAAGCGCTGGTTAGCCAACCAGTCCTTTCGGATTCAGAACTATAAAACTAATCTGGAATTGCTACGGAAAAAATTGATTGGCTCCGGTTCTCAGGAGCAAGTGAAACGCATGTTTGATCAAGATGTTCTTTCAGCGGTCGCCCAATATAACAATGAAGATTTCGCAGTATCTGAGATTCTGTTTAAAACGATATTGGATGACTATCCTTATAGCAATATGGCTGACATGAGGTATTATTATGCCGAAAGCCTGTGGATGCAGCGGCTATATTCGAGAGCGAAAGCAGAATACCAAAAAGTAGCAGAAAAGGGATCGGATGTTGATTATGTAAAACGAGCATATTACCGTTTGGTTTTGATCAACAATCTTCTGAACAACCAACGAAGACTTTTTCAATATGCGGACAAACTCCGGGAATTACCCGCTTCTTCGGAAGATGAGCTGATGGCCAAAGCCATGTTAACCGCAGGTTATTCTGCCTACAAATCAAATGATATTGCCAAAACCAGGCAGTATGTCGAGAGTATAAATCAAAATTCCAAATATTATTTTGCCGGCCAATATGTACAGGCAGCCGCCTACCTTAGCAAGGATCAGGTTGAAAAAGCCAAACCCATTTTTTATTCTCTGGGGAATTTGTCCAAATCACCAACGGATAAATTGTTAAATAGCATTATCAATCATTCCTTACTAAAAAGTGGTTTGCTGCTTTACACCGAAGGGGATTTTGAAAACGCGTTGGCCAATTTTGGAAAAATAGAAAAGGACATTCCCAATTATGATGTTGTTTTAATTTCCAAAGCCTGGGCAAAATTTAGGTTGGGTGAATTTGCGTCAGCTCAAAAAGAATTGGACCAGGTTTTCTGGGGATACATAGATTCAAATTATATTTACGAAGCCATGATGCTTTCGGCACATTGCAGTAGTTTACTTGGTGATGATCATTCATCCGCGAGAAAAGTGCGTTATGTCGAAAATGCAGGAAATTCAGTGTCCTTAAGCAATGAGTTTAACTCCGAACGTAATCGTATCATTCGAATAATATCTAAGTTGGATGAATTGGAACCAGATGCGATTGCACAGGGAGATTTGGTTGTTTATGAACGGATTAGGAATCTAAGAGATGATCTCACTTTCAGGGTGAAGTCCCTTTCCTATCAAGGTAAACCGGGATTGCAGTTGGTTGAAGAGATTAATTCTGAAGAAGCAAGAATACGAGCGTTAATCCAACAGGCTCGCTCAAGTGAGCAATTAGCTTCGCAAATGGGGATGATGAGAACCAGTAAATCCTTGAATAAAATTGCCAATGATTTAGGTGTAAGTTTGCTAAGGGTGTGGGAATTACAAACTGAAAGAAATGTAGATATCAGATCCGATTATCCCCTGGCATTGAAGGAAAGCAGCACTAGTTATCAGAAAAATCGATTCAAATCCATGCAAAATAAAATTGCAATCGAAGAACAGAAGGTAAAGAAGAACTTCCGTGAGGCCAACATTTTAAAAGAAAAAGCCAAACAATCCAATAATCTTGAAGCATTGAGTCAATTGGATTACCATTCCATGGAGTTCGATGATTATGCCAGAAGGCTGGAATCCTTAAAAATCTCTTTAGTGGAAAACCAGCCAAAACAGGTAGAAACAGATTATTCAAGATGGTCGGATTTCTCCGGTTTGGGGATGAGCGAAAAAGATTTTGATCACAGAAATATTTTAAGAAGCCAGGTGAAAGAAAACACCAACAATGTCAATGCCATTACTAAAATATTCAGGAACAAACAAGGTCAACTGGTCTATGAAATTGCTGTGATGGATCAACGAATCAGAGAATTGGAAAACCAGGAAATTAAGGACAAGATTGCCCAGCTGGATGAAGAAAGAAAACGATATTTTGACCAAGATTATTTTGTCAACAGTATTGTTCAGGGCGATAATGGAGCTCAAATAAAATAAGAAGAACTTTTGAATACCCAGAAACCCGGGGAAAAATAATAAACAGCAAATATGTCTGGTATTATTTAAAAAGACTAATGGTAGGATTATGATACAAATTATTAAACAGAAATTTAAAACGATTTTTTGGGCTCTATTATTAGCTCTGTTTCTTCCTGTTCATCTAATTGCCCAGGACGATTTGGAAGAGCATATTTTAGAACTCGCGGCTGATTCACTTTTAAATGGCTTTTCTTTGGATGAGTTGACAAAATTTCGTGAATTTTACCAGGGTGAAATCCAAAATGTAATTCAAGAAAGTAACTTGTTACAAGAGAAGATTTTGCAGGATGGTGAGAAGCTCTTTTCAATAAACCCTGATCATGATTTTATGGATCGTATTTTGTACCGAATGGGAGATTTCTATTTCAGAAAAACAAAGGACGAATTCTTCAAAGAAATGGAAAAGTATGAAGAAGCATTCACTCAATTTGAGGAAGGAAAGACTACAGAGCTCCCTGAAGAACCTAAACCGGATTACAGCGCGTCCCTTAAGATGTATAAAATAATCCTTGAAAAAAGCCCCGACAGCAAACTGACAGATGGCACTCTTTACCATTATGCTTTTGCCCTGGAGAAAAGTTACAGATCAGAAGAAGCTGTTCCATATTATATGCAGTTAACGAATCAATATTCGAGTAGCCGATACGCTCCGGAAGCATTGATCCGGCTTGGTGAATTCCATTTCAGTCCGATTCATCGTGATCTGGATAAGGCAATTGAATACTACACTAAAGCCTTAGACTATCGTGATACTCATAGGTATAATGAAGCATTGTATAAGTTGGGTTGGTCTTATTATTTAATTGAACGATACAGTGATGCAGTCTATTCTTTTACGGTTCTGGTGCAAGATATTGAAGAATATGAGCATGAGCCCGGATCCAAGAAGTTCGTTAATCCTACTTTAAAAAATGAAGCTTTGGAATACATCGGAGTTTGTTTCCGCTATTTTGGCGGTTTGGATAAAGTGCTTACCTATGTCGACTCCCTGGGTCGGCCCGGTTATGGCGCTGAAGTCCTTAAAAAATTAGGGGATATCTATCGCGAGAATGAAGAAAAGTATATACAAGCGAAATTTGTTTACATGGCATTGTTGGAGCGCTATCCCTATTACCTCGAATCGCCCAAAATTCAAGAAAAAATTGTTCTGTGTGCCAAAGGTATTGAGGACGATGACGAAGTATTCTTAGCTCAGCAGCGCTTGTTTGATGTATATCGACCGGAAAGCGAATGGCAAATTCAAGTTCAACAATTAGATATTGATCCATATCAAAAGCTTAAAGTCTTACAGAATGCTTCGCAAAAAGCAGAACTTGCACAACGGGCAAACATCAATTTGTTGATAAGCCTGGGTGAGAAAAAAAAGGATGCCGGTTACTATCAATTGGTTGTTGAGGAAGCAAAAAAATATTTGACCACCTTTCAATTTGACACAAGCGCCTATATAATTCATTGGAATATGGCGCTTATTTTGGATACCAAGCTCAACCAGAAGGAAGAAGCATATCAAGAGTACTTAAGAATCTGTAATGATTATTTATCCGATGAGTACAAGAGAAATGCTGCTGAAAATGCGATTGTTTTGGCGCGAGAGTTCTCCGAACAAGATAAAGTTCAAGATGAATTAGAAACACTGCAAATAGCCGCACAGGTAGATTCTTCCGAACAAGTGGTTAGCCAGGCCTCAACACAAATTGCCTCAACGGAAAAATTAATCGAGGCCTACAACAATTTTATTATGCACTACCCGGAAGATGAAATAACCGCCGAAGTATTGCGCAACGTTGGCACAATGTATTATAACAATGACGATTTTGATTTATCGTTACGCTATTTCAGTACTTTAGCACAAAACTTTCCGGCCAGTCCGTTTGCTTCCCAAGCTCAGTTCTCGATACTGGAAAGCTATTTCGGCATGAAAGACTTTAACAATGCGGAGATCATCGCTAAGAAAATTCAAAATGACGAAAGACTTTCTCCGGAACTACGAGATAAAATAAAAACTCGATTGGCTGAATCTATCTACTTAGATGCAGAAGCATTGGTCGGTGAAAACAAACATTTGGAAGCGGCCCAACGATTCAGGGAGCTATACGTCGAAGTTCCTGATGCCGAATTTGCCGATAAATCCATATTTCAGGCAGGAGTTCAATTCGATTTGGCAAAAGCCTTTCCCGAAGCAATTGAAGCATACAAAGAGCTAATCGATAATTTTGAGAGTTCTGATCATTATTTGGATGCGGTTAACAACCTGGCCATCGACTATGGTGAAATCGAAGATTTTACATTGGCGGCTTCAACATATGAAAAATTGTCATCGAGCCAGCCTGATCTGGAAAAGGCAAAGGATGCATTATATAATTCGAGTTATTTCTACACCAAACAAACGGCCTGGAGTGATGCCATTCGTGTTAATCGAGCTTATGTAGACCGTTTTCCGGATGCAGAAGATACTGAAGATATTTTTTACGATTTGGCAGAACTATATCTCAAGTTCGATGATTTTGAAAATGCCAATTCCGTTTATGGAGAATTTGCTTCGCGCTTTCCGGATTCTCCCCGGGGTGTGGAAACACATTTCAAGCGCGGTGCATATTACCTGAATAGAAACCAGGTTGACAGTGCTTTGCAAGAATTTGATTTGGCTGTAAAGCGGAACGATGAGTTAAAAAGCAAGAGTTTGGAAACCAACGATTTTTATGCTGCCGAAGCGCTGTTCCTGAAAACCGAAGAGCAGTACAAGTACTACGATGGCATTCAATTTAATCTAGCGCACTTAGAATCCGCCCAAAAAGAGAAGAGAGATCTCCTGAAGAAATTAGTGAATCAATATACTCGGGTTGCGGCTTACGGAACCAACCGCTTGTACGAAGCCACTTTCAACGTCGGGAAGGCCTATGAAGATTTTGCGGTTACCTGGAGTGAGAAAGAACTACCTGACATGAATGAGATGGAAAAGGTGGTTTACCTCAAGAAACAAAATAAAACTTCAGTGCAATTATATGAAAAAGCCTTCGAATCTTATAAAACAAGTTTCCTGGCATTGCAAAAGCTCGTTGACAATTATAGTTCTAATCAGCCGCAAGAAGAAAAGCAAAATACAGGGCGTGCCGTGGAAGAGGATAGCACCCTGCAAGTTGCCGGTCGATGGATCAAGGTTTCGGGAGAAAAAGTATCACACATGCTTTTTAATATGGCGGAACTAAACGTAGGATCCATAGATCCTTTATTGAACGCGCCAATTCCCACAGGTTTAGATGAAGTGACTTCTTTGGAATATCGCAACCAGGTTCTGGCCAAAGCTGTCTACCCGGTAGTTGAGGAAGTTACTAAAGCATATATTCGGGGTTTGGAAGAGGCAGGTCAACACGGGTTAGAAAATAACTGGGTAGCAAAATCCAGAACCGGTCTTTTTAACGTAATGACTGTTCTCACAAATCAATATAAGAAGCTTTTCCTGGACGCTTTCGCCACCTATGAGAAAAAATATGATCGATATGTAAATCTTATGAATAACGGCACAGAAGAAGAACAAGAGAACACGTTGGATCTGGCGGGAAGTCTGGTGAACCTGATCGAGCTTGGTAACAATTACGCGGGAACGATGAATACCAGTTACAAACTATCCATTGACAATGTTATCCAACAGCCCTTTGGCAATACTATTGCCAATTCCATTTTTTCAGATTTGATCCAAACGACGGTCCAATTATCCGCAAAACTGGAAGAATCCTCCAAGCATGCAGCAGCAATGAAGGATAAATTTACAGTTCAAAATCAACAGACCCCGAAGATGGCTTACGAGGATGCAATTTTTACATTTTCGGATTTAGAGTCATATTTGCATGACAATGCTCTTGAATTAGGTGAGAACACTTACGCTTTAAGTAAGGAATATGGTTTTAATTCTCCCAATTTAAACAAGCTAACAGTACTTTTGGTGAATTTAAATCCGCAAACCTATGCGGCTGAGTTTGAAGTGCCAACAGATGGCATAGTGATTTCTCCTGATGAATCCTGGGTTTACACCACTGAAATCCAAGACTCTACTTGGATGATGCCTGAGTTTAGTGATGAAACCTGGCAACCTGCCGATGTATTGGAAGATTTCTCAAATGGCGGTGAACCCATCTTGTTGTCCAGATTGCCGGAACCTGTTGAATTAGACTCTTCCGCAACCAATTCTACTCAAGATACGCAAATTGTTTTGGCACCACAATCCTACTATTTGCGGAAAGCGTTTGAGTTAGATAATAAACCTTTATCTGCGAAACTTAAGTTAAATGCCGATGACAATGTAAAAGTTTATGTGAATGGGATTAGCGTATTCGAAGAGCAAGATGAGTCTCTCGGCTGGGGCAATGTCTTCGAAACCGATTTATCGCCATTCCTTAAAGTCGGAAAAAATCTTATCGCCATTAAATTAGATGACACTGACGGTAGCGGCCATGGCGTTCAACCCATCATAGAATTACAAACCCTAAATCTAGCCGCATTTGAAGAACAGCAAAAAAGCAATACACAGTTAGATTCAGGTAAAATAACCACAATGGATGAACAGATTTATATTCGAAATTTTGTCCCGGAAAAATAAGAGGTAAAATGTAATGAGAACCATATCCATATTTTTAGTTTGTTTTATTTTAATGACTGTTTCAGCGTTTGCACAGGAAAGCCAGAAAAATGAAAATAAAGCTAACAAAAGATCTGTTGAGCAATCAACCGCTTCGGATATTAAGGAAATTCAACTTGATGAATTACACCTGGATGCCCAGATTGAAAAACCCAGCGTTTCAATACTTCCCACACGCCTTGAACCTCAACTTGAGAATGTGGAATATATTATTCGCTATTTTGATCAGGAATTGAAGATGGTTTCGGATAAAATTTATGGATTTCATTCTGACAGGCGAAAATTTACAAAAATTGAGAATCTAAAAAAACTGTTAGCCAAAGAGCGTAAATAGTTTGGGCAATAAAAAAAAGAATGTTTGGTATTCCATTAGATAAAAGAGACCAATAAGAAGTATATAATTATAATATTATCATCTAGTTAGCAAGTTTAAAAAAAGGTCAATTTATCGTTAAATTAAAACAAGTGATTGCCGATAATAGAGAAAGTAATAGTAATTTATAATACAAAAAATAAGACAGAAATAGGAGGTTTATATGGCTAGTATATTGCAAATATTTCAGGGATTTAAAATTGGTGCCCCTGGATGGTTTTTTATGTGGTTGTTATTGATATCTGCGGTATTTATGATCGCAATATCAATAGAGAGGATTTATTTTATTGCTATTCGTGCAAATATCAATGCGTCTAAATTTATGGCGGATATTCGTGGATTACTAACTGCCGGTAAATTTAAAGACGCTCTCGGCTTATCTGCAAGTGTCAAAACCAAAGCCTTGCCTTATGTTGTTTATACATGTCTTTCGAGACTTGGACAAAAAGGTCAGGTGGATTTCAGAACTGCACAGAATGCAGTCGATGAAGGTACTTTGGAGACCATCCCGAAATTGCAAGAAAGAACCAATTATCTTGCAATGATTGGTAATGTTGCCACGTTGTTGGGATTAATGGGAACCATCTACGGTCTCATTTTAGCTTTTAATTCAGTCTCTGCTCCGGGTATTGATGCAGCAGAAAAATCGCGCTTGCTTGCTGCCGGTATTTCAACAGCTATGAATACAACTCTGGTTGGTCTGTCTGTAGCTATTCCTGCGATCCTGGTTTACAATTATGTTCATAGTAAAACTATGAAGATTATTGATGAGATTGACGAGCATTCCGTAAAATTAATCAACTTTTTAACCGGGAATAGCTAATGGCTTTTAGACCTTCTCAACGCAGTCTGCGGCCGAGAGTTGAGACAGAGCCGGATTTAACACCCATTATGAACTTAATGGTCGTATTAATTCCACTGCTTTTAACATCGGCGCAATTCATAAAGCTTGGAATGATTGAGATCAATCTTCCACCGGCCATTAGCGCGAGTGAGATGCAAAATAGGCCGAAAGAAATAGATAAGAGACTAGATCTGACAGTTACCATCACGGACAAAGGGTTTTATCTTGCCAGCAGCTTTACCGGAACCGGAGATGAGCCAACCATTCCAATATTACAAGATGGAGGCTATAATTTTGAAGAGTTAAACAAGAACCTAGTTGAAATCAAGAAACAAGCGGCGGGAGTTTATAAAGATTCGGATAGAATAATTATTGTCGCAGAGCCGGATATTGACTATCAAACTGTTGTAAGTACTATGGATGCAGCTCGGATGTATAAATCGGACAGAGAGGTTCTACCGCTCTTTCCAGCGGTGTCTCTAAGTGCAACAGTATTGTAAACAAAATGAAACAGATGTAATCATTGGAGATTAATTATGGCATTTATTCCGTCAAGAGCTAAAAGACATACCACAAATCCGGGTGAAATGAAATTGAATTTAAATTCCATGATGGACATGTTTACCATTATTCTTTTATTCCTATTGAAAGTATATGCTACCGATGGCCAAATGATAACCCCATCGGACGATCTTACGTTGCCAAATTCAAGTGTTGAAAAATTATCAAACGTTTCTTTAGATTTAGCAATTTCAAAGGAATGGCTGATACTGAATGATAAGCCAATTATGAAGGTGTCGGAATTGCTGTCTTCTGAACAAATTATTATTCCGAAACTTCAAAAAGAATTAAGGCGATATGCCAAGGAAGCGGAACGCATGCAAGAAAAGTATGGCCAAAAATTTTCAGGTTCAATTACGATTCAAGGGGATAAGCAATTACCTTATAAAGCGCTCATTAAAGTGATGGCAACGTGTGGTAAATCCAAATATCCGAATATGAAATTTCTTGTATATCAAAAAGAGACTTAATAGTAGCATTTATCAAATGACTAGGTGTATGGTTAAGAAAAACTGAAATTATCAATGGATAACAGAAACATGCAATTAAAAGAAGAAAGCACAAAAGATCCAGGCACTTTAGATGTAACATCTAGTGCCAAAAAATATGGAGAAAACTTCAAATTTGTCATCGATCCGTCCAAATATAAGCGACGGTTCGCAGATAAATTTGACCATCGCTTCGCATCCATATTCATGGTGAGTTTGTTCTTCAATACGATTATAATTTTTTGGGTGTCAAACATACCTTATGAAATTAAAATAGGAGAGTTCAGAAAATATCAAGAGCATTATGCAAATTTTATTTATGAAAGAGTTCCCGAACCGGAACCTCCTCCGCAGGTTGAATCAACGTCCGATGAAAAGCCTGAAGAAGTGAAACCTGAAGAGGTTAAGAATGAAGAAGAAGTTGCCCAGAATGAGGAAACAAACACTGAAACTGCTCCTCCCGTAGAGACCACGGCTCGAGAACGCCGGGAATCAAATACAAGATCCACAGCTGATATTGCCCAACAAGCCAGTAGTATGGGATTATTGGCTTTGCTCAGTGGTGGCGAAAATGCACAAGGCGAAGCTGTAGTGGATTTACTTGGCGAAATAGGAAATGGAAATTCAAATAATCTGGATGAAGTGATTTCCGGATTAGATGGAATTAAGAGTTCCGGAACTGTTTCGGGTAAAAACAAAAGCGCACGGGGTTCCAGGGCTACCGATCATGGCGGAGGCATCAATGTCGGCGCCCGGACCAAAGCGAGTGCTTCCAAATTTGGCAAAAAGAGTGGTGAATTAGTCGTTTCCAAATCGGAAGTAAAAGCCGAACAGGGAAAATCTGCCGGCCGTAGTCCGGAAGAAGTGATGAAGGTTGTGAATTCCCATGCATCCGCAATTGAATATTGTTACCAAAGAGCGTTAAGAAAAAATCCGAGCTTGAAGGGTAAAGTTTCCGTTCGATTCATCATTCAAGCCAATGGTAGTGTTGTGAGTATTAAAATTTTAGGGTCAACATTGGGTGATCCGTCTGTCGAAAGATGTATAAAAACCAAAATGAAATCCTGGCGAGATTTTGGCGCAATTGATCCAGCAAAAGGGGACGCGGTATTCCGACAAGATTACATCTTTGGTTATTGATTATCTAATTAATTTGTCATACATTCAAGGCCTCTGAAACAAGTATTTAGCTTGTTTCAGAGGCTTTTTTATGTACAAAAGACTTATGCTCGCACCCATCGATATGCAATTTACAATGCAACCAATTAGGAGCTCTGATTATTATCGCTACTCAGAATGCTCGCTTTTTTGGATGGTAAGTTTCTAAAACCCACCAATTTATTAGTGGGATTTGATATCAATAAAAAACCATAAATCCTGCTAAGGATGAATAATAACATATGATTAAATCCTGTCATTTCTCTGGTCATAGTCAAATAGTTTTGGATCTTTTTTCATCATTCGTCCCGACGGGGACTATGATATTTTAAGAGGTTCAAAAACTCCAACGATGAATCGCTGGGCTAAAATCGTACCTTTATATTAAGATCAAAACGTTAACACTATTGCAATAATAGTTTCAAACTGTCAAAAATCGTTGTAGATAATCTGTTTTTAGATAGATATTTTAAAATAATGCGAACAACGGGTTAGATTATGAAGAATCAGAATGGATAGAATACAATCTTAGATTGATGAGAAATCATAAAGGCATCGTAACGAATAGTTTAACAGATTCTTGTCAACCAATCTAGTGGATCGAAAAAAATGACTATTTTACTGAACCCAAAACAAAATATCATATTTGAGGCATTAAATGAGTGAGTCTTTGGGAGATTGGAAAAGAACACATACTTGCGGCGAACTGAATTCGAAGGTTTCCGGAAACCAGGTAACTTTAATGGGTTGGGTCGATCGCAGGCGAGATCATGGCAGCTTAATTTTTGTCGATATTCGGGATCGCTATGGTAAGACCCAATTGGTTTTTAATCCTCAGCACAATGACAAAACCTACGAACAGGCCAAGGCTTTAAAATCTGAATTCGTGATTGCCGTTAAGGGTGTTGTCAACACTCGACCGAGTGATGCGATTAACCGGAATTTAACAACGGGCGAAATAGAAGTAGAAATATCCGATCTTCGCATTCTCAACGAAGCCGAGGTAACGCCATTCTTGATTACAGATCCCAGGGAAGGCTCCGAAGAATTGCGCCTTAAATATCGATACCTTGATCTCCGCCATCCCGATATGCAAAAGAATATTATTTTGAGGCATCAATTAACCCAGGTAGTGCGGAAGTATTTTGATCAAAATAATTTTATTGAAATTGAAACGCCGGTTCTCATGCGTAGTACACCAGAAGGAGCACGTGACTTCCTGGTTCCCAGCAGGTTATACAATGGTAAATTTTTTGCGCTGCCCCAGTCACCACAGATCTACAAACAAATCCTTATGGTGTCCGGATTTGACCGCTATTACCAGATTGTTCGCTGTTTCAGGGATGAGGATTTACGTGCAGACCGCCAGCCGGAATTTACACAAATTGATGTCGAAATGTCATTTGTTGATGAGGAAGATGTATTCTCGGTAATGGAGAAATTGATGGTTTCGATATACCGGGAATTGATGGGTCAGGAAATCAAAACTCCATTTCTGAGACTTAGTTACCAGGAGTGCATCGAAAGATTTGGCGTTGACAAGCCAGATATGCGCTTCGGGATGGAAATTCAAACGGTTACGGATCTTCTCCGAGAAACAGATTTCCGGGTTTTCAACGATAGCATTACAGCAAATGGAGTAATCGCCGGAATAAACATTCCGGATGGAGCAAGCTATTCCCGTTCTCAAATTGATGAATTGAATAAATTGGTGCAAAGCTATGGCGCTAAAGGTGTGCTTGCTCAAAAAATATTGGAAGGCGTTCTGCAAGGAGGTTGTACTAAATTTCTTTCTACGGAACAGCAAAATCAATTGATCCAACAGTTTCAGGCTTCAGACAACGATTTAATCCTCCTTCTGGCTGATCAGCCAAATATAACCTATAAAGTTCTTGGAGCGCTTCGGCTTCATTTCGGTGAAAAACTGAAATTAATCGATAAAACACGCAATGATTTATTATGGGTGGTTGATTTTCCGCTGGTGGAGTTTGATGAAGATGAACAGCGCTACGATGTGATGCATCATCCGTTTACGTCACCAAAAGAGGCGGATATTGAATTGATGGAAAGTGATCCCGGCAAGGTGCGAGCCCGGGCATATGATTTGGTTTTGAATGGCACAGAAATCGCCGGCGGCAGTATTCGAATTCACCGGCCTGAATTACAACAAAAAATGTTCAGGTTGCTAGGTATCGGTCCGGAAGAAGCACAAGACAAGTTTGGATTCCTGTTGGAAGCTTTCAAATATGGCGCACCTCCGCATGGCGGTATTGCTTTCGGTTTCGATCGATTGGCTATGATCTTAGTTAATGGCAACTCTATCAGAGATGTCATCGCCTTTCCGAAAACCGCAAGCGCTTTGTCCCTAATGGACGGATCGCCAAGCCATGTTGATGAAAAGCAGTTAAATGAGCTAGGATTGAAAATTATTGAAAATGATAGTGAATAAGGAAAATAGTGCCACGATCCCGATCGATCTTGATGAAGTTCTGCAGCATTCGGTTGAAGCTGTAAAACGAGCCGCACGGATCTTGCAAGAGAATTATGGGAAATTGAAGCCGGAGGATATCAAAAAGAAACATGCCTTTGATTTTGTTACCGAAGTCGACAAAGCCGCAGAGTTCGAAATAATCAATTATCTGCAGGAGTTTTACCCGGATCATCGCATCTTTGCGGAGGAGTCCGGAAAAAACCAGGCGGAATCTGATTTTCAATGGCTCATCGATCCCCTCGATGGCACCAAAAATTACATCCATTGCATTCCCAATTACGGTGTTTCCATTGCCTTGCGTTACCGGGATGAAATCATTACCGGTGTGATTAATGTTCCACCCTGGCAGGAATTGTTCACGGCAAAAAAAGAGGGTGGCGCTTTTCTCAATGACGAGCCGATCCATGTTTCCACGACCAACGACTTCGCCGTATGCATGCTCGCGACCGGTTTTCCACATGATGCAAAACAATACCTGGATGTCTATCTTGACTGCTTTAAGCATTTATTTTTGCAGGTGAGCGCTATTCGGCGTCCGGGAGCAGCAGCAGTCGACCTTGCCAATGTTGCCTGTGGCCGGTTTGACGGATTCTGGGAATTTAAACTGAATCCCTGGGATATCGGGGCTGGCTTGTTGCTGATTAAAGAAGCCGGCGGCATCGTTTCCGATCCCCTGGGAGGGCAGAACCACTTATCAAGTGGTGATTTGGCTGCCGGCAACCCGGCCATTTACGAAAAGATCATCAAAATCATTAAACCGATTTGTGAGGGAAGGTTGGGGTGAAAGCAAATAGCGATTTGGTTAATTGGCGTTCCTTACAAACCAGCATATGTTTGAGTGAGGGGTATGCTACGTAACAAGTAGGGAGGAAAATCCCTACACAAGATGTTTAGCGAATAGCTCTATTTCGATTGGTAGATAACAATAATCTCCTTGATATCTATCGTTCATTGGCGTATGTTTAGTAATTGAAACAGATTTGAGAAATTGCCAAGTTGAACAAGTTAAATGATATTTATTGAAACTCCAGTATTCACAGAAGAAATATTGCAGCACTTAACGGATGAAGAATATAAAGAGCTTCAAAGCATTCTGTTAGTTCACCCTGAATCTGGTAGTATCATTCCAGGAAGCAATGGATTAAGAAAGCTGCGATGGAAAATTAAAGGAATTGGCAAGCGTGGAGGATTGAGAATTATTTATTATTGTGATGTCCCTCATGACACAATTTATATGCTTTTACCTTATCGTAAGAGTGTTCAAGAGGATCTGAGCAAAAAGAAAGTTAAGTTTCTTGCTAATTTAGTAAAGGAGTATTTAGAATGAGACAAGAAGATTTTGATAAACTAGTCAAAAGTATCAAACAAGCGGGCGCCATTAAAAAAGGGGAAATGGCTTCCAGCCGTCGTTTTGAGTTTGATCCTGTCGATATTAAAGTAATTCGTGAGAGATTGCACCAATCTCAATCTGAATTTGCCATGATGATCGGTGTGAGTGTCTCGACCTTACAGAACTGGGAACAAGGACGACGAAAACCAGAAGGACCTGCCAGAGCATTACTTCAAGTGGTTTCTCAAAATCCTCAAGCTGTTATGGAAGCGTTATTAAAATCGGCTTAATACCATGAACCAAAAAAATTAGCCAACAAAACCAAGAAGTTGAATTGGATAAATTAGGTTCAAAACTTTATAATTACGTAGCCACTAATAGATTATTTCTCATCGTCGCGATGCCAGTGTTGTGGAGAAGAGGTGTCGTGAGGCACCCCCTTATCCCGATTATAGTTATATCATTCAGAGATAAAAATCTTGTGATTTAAGTTAATCTATGTTTAATTTATAGTGTAAAATGAATAAGGATATAAAATAAGTATTTTGGAGTTTTTAAATGAATACGAAGAAAATTGAAACTAAAATAAAAAAATTACCAGATTATATTATTCCGGAAGTCATGGATTATATTGATAACTTATTGAATAAATATAGCAAAACAAAAAATAAAAAAGGGAAGTTTAAATTCGATTGGGAAGGTGGATTAAGTAAGTTGAAATCGGATTATACCTCCGTCGAGTTACAACACAAATCTTTGAATTGGCGATAATGTATTTAATCGACACCAATATATTGAGATATTCCTTCAGCAAGAAAAAAGTGAAACATGTAAAATATTCCTTGAAAATAATATAGGATCACTAAATATATCTGATTTTAGCCTCCATTCAATCGGCATCATATTATTTAGACAAGTGGAAGAAAAAATATTTCAAAAATTCATCGAAGATATGTTACCACGAATCAATATAAAAACTCTACCAAAAGAAAAATACAAAAAATTAATTGAAGCAAAAATAAACCAAAATTTAGATTTTGATGATGCTTACCAATATTCAGTCGCAAAAACTAATGATTTAACAATTGTAACACTGGATCAAGATTTTAAAAATATCCAAGATATTGATATCCAATTGTTATAACTACTGCAAGAAATCACTTCGTTTAAGTCATCTAATAAAATGATTAGAAGATCTCTTCTAAACACGCTGACTATCCTGAATGGCATAATTCCATCGGAGTTTGTAAAATGATTTCAAATAACTTACCAATTCCCTCTCACTTTGACCCCGGAAAAATAGGGAAGATTTGGAAAGTATCTTACGAAGAAACTGCTGAAAAAGCGCTAAAATGGGCACAAGATTTTAAGATTCAGCCTGCTGCCAAAGACACCAAAAAGATCTGTTTGGTTGCTGTCGATGTGCAAAATACATTTTGTTTACCTGAATTTGAATTGTATGTTGGCGGACGCTCGGGTACCGGCGCTGTGGATGACAACAATCGATTGTGCGAGTTCATTTATCGCAATCTGTCAAATATTACGCAAATCGTGCCAACCATGGACACGCACCAGGCGATGCAAATTTTTCACAGTATTTTTTTCACCAATGACAGTGGCGAACACCCTGCTCCGTTTACAATGATAACAGAGGATGACATAGCACAAGGTCGTTGGGGTTTCAACGAGTCTCTGGCGCAGAATCTACAATACGGCGAAGAATTTGTGCAGCAACATATTAAACATTATACGAACCAACTCAACAAGAGCGGAAAGTATGCATTAACCATCTGGCCTTACCATGCCATGCTTGGTGGCATTGGCCATGCGCTGGTGCCATCTATCGAAGAAGCGATCTTTTTCCATACGGTTTGTCGCTACAGCCAACCGGATTTCCAGATAAAAGGAAGCCATCCCTTAACGGAACATTATTCAGTCTTTGGTCCGGAAGTAGCAACGGGTCCGGATGGTAAAACTTTGGTTGATAAAAATGAAGCGCTGTTTCAAAAATTGGTTAAATACGACGCCATCATCGTTGCAGGCCAGGCCAAGAGCCACTGCGTCGCCTGGACCATTGCAGATTTGTTGGACAGCATTACCGTGCTAGATCGAAGACTTGCTGAAAAAGTTTATCTTCTGGAGGATTGTTCATCCCCGGTCGTTATTCCCGGTGTTATCGATTACACAGATGATGCAAATGCAGCTTTTCAAAAATTCAAAGAAGCCGGCATGCATGTAGTGCAGTCGACTGAGGCGATGCATGAATGGCCGGGGATGTAGGAGAAAGTGCCTAAAGTAAAAAGTGCCTAAAATGCCTAAAGTTGGGAAGAAGATATAAAGGAGCAAAGGGGCAAAGTGACAAAGGCACAAAGGCACAAAGAAAAGACGTAAGATGTGAAACCCTTCGACGGAGTTTATCTTGAGCAGAGACGAAAGGTTCAGGACAGGGCGGCAAACGTGAGACGGTAAAAATTAAAGAGATGTAAAAATAAAGATTTAAAAGAAAAAAGAAAAATACACAACTAATCTGTCATTCCTGCATGTTTTTAGCAGGAATCTATTTTCAAAACCATGAAACAAAACCAGCGCAAAACAGCCGAAGGGATCCTGTTCACGGATCAATATCAACTGACCATGGCCCAGCTGTATTTTCGTATGGGGATGCATGAGCAGACCGTTCAGTTTGATCATTTTTTCCGACAATATCCTGATTATGGCGAACACAAGGCCGGATTTTGTATTAATGCAGGTCTGGAATGGCTATTGGATTGGATGACAGAATCTTCTTTCCGAGATGAGGATATTGATTTGCTCCGCAGCCAAAATGGTCGCATGGGTAAACCGGTTTTTCAGGAAGATTTTTTGGCATGGCTGCGAGAAAATGGGAATTTTGCCCGTATTTCTTTAAAGGCAATTCCGGAGGGTCGGGTGATCCATCCTAATGAGCCCATAACTGTTGTGGAAGGGCCGTTGGCGATCGCCCAATTGCTTGAAACTCCCTTGCTCAATCATCTTAATTATCCCATCTTGATAGCAACCAAGGCTGCCCGGATTCGCTTAAGCGGACAGGGACAACCGTTGCTGGAATTCGGATTACGCAGGGGACATGGCACCGGCGCGAATGCCGGGGCGAGGGCGGCATTAATCGGTGGTGCGGATTTTACTTCAAATGTGGGTATTTCACACGTTTTGGGTTTCCCGCCAAAAGGAACCCATGGCCATTCCATGGTGCAGGCTTTTATGGCAATAGGAATGGGTGAGTTGGAAGCATTTCGAGCTTATGCGGATTGCTATCCGGATGATTGCTTGCTTCTGGTCGATACAATCGATACGATAAACAGCGGTATCCCCAATGCTATCACGGTTTTCGAAGAGCTGCAAAAAAAAGGGCATCAAGCGGTAGGAATTCGCCTGGACTCCGGCGATTTTGCTGCTTTGAGTGTCCGGGCAATTAAAATGCTGAATCAAGCTGGTTTTTCGGAAACGATTATTGTGCTTTCCGACAATTTGGATGAACTTAGAATTATTGAGATATTGGAAAAAATAACCGAAGTGGCGCCACGAAACGGTCTCGATGCAGATGAGATTATCAAACGGCTTTCTTATGGGGTTGGCACTCATTTGATTACTTCCCAGGGCGCGTCTGCTTTGGGGGGAATTTACAAGTTAACGGCTGTTAAAAAGCAAGGTCAATGGTTGCCCTCATACAAAATATCCGAATCTTCTCAAAAGATCCACAACCCGGGTGTAAAAAATGTTTGGCGATTGTATGATCAAAAAAACAAAGCAATGGCGGATATGTTGTGCCTGAATGAAGAAAATCCCAATGAACAGCAATCGATTGATCTTTATGAAGTTGACAGTGCTGAAAAGAAAAGTATAAATCACGCCGAGTTAAGTAAAATCGAACCTCTTCTTGTTGATATCATCAGAAAAGGTAAATTGGTTTATGAATTGCCAACCATTGAAGAAATGCGCGATGTTCGTCAAATGGATTTAGCTCGACTGGAAGCCGGAATAAAAGATTTGATCAAACCTGATCATTACCCCGTTTTGCTTTCCCATAAATTATATGAATTGAGGACTAATTTGATTCAATCGGGTAGAAATAATCTTACTGCCGGTTAAATAGATCTCTTTTTGTTGTATTCACCATTGCAAGTGTGTTTAATCTGAAAGCCTCGACCGGTTGTTCAACCTGGTATTTTTGATAATCTTCATCAATTATTTTTTGTGTTACCGCGTCGACTGCATAATCCAAATCTAACAAATAGCTTGTGATTCTTTCCCGTAATGAAATTGTTTGATCAATTGATTTTTGTAGAAATTCCTGGGCAGCAGTTGCACCTTTGATCACACCCCCATGCGGCAAGCAGAGAAATTCGATTTCCAGATTTTGCAGCTCCAACAAAGAATTTAAGTATTGGTTGTAATCGGACAAAAAGGCTGTCTGAATAAAGCCGGTCGGTGTGGGCGCTCCGAGAACATCACTGCCATATAGCGCTTTATCCGGTAAAATGTAAAATGAAACACAGCCTCTGGTATGACCCGGAGTGTACATCACTTGAATGGATACATTTCCCAGGTCGATTATTTCGTTATGTTTTGTGAAATGGTCAATAGAAAAAGCTGAAAATTCAATGTCAGATTTCATTTTCCTGAGCGTTTCATATTCGGCATTCAATCTTTGCATCAGTTTGATAGCGGAGGGTTTACTTAATATTTCATCCACATGGGGATGAGCAGCAGTTTTTATTTGTGGAAATTGTTTAATTAGAAAAGGCGTTCCGCCCAAATGATCGTAATGGGAATGCGATAGTAAAATCCATCTAAGCCGGTCAGTATCTTGCAAATGTTCGCGAATTTGCATGCAGAGATCCCCGGCGTCTAAAGCCATTCCTGTATCCAAAAGGGCTGATTCCTGATCTCCATTCACCAGGTAGTTACAAATTTTACTTGAACCTAAAAAATCGATATGAGGTGTAATTTTACCGATCGTTGTTACATTCATAGGGTTTGATATAAAATAGGTTAATTAGATTTTGATTTAAAATACGGATTTTTCGATTGCTTGATAATAATATCTTAATAAATTATGATGAGTATCCAATATAAACCATAAACTGTGTTTTTTTCATTTACCATGGAGGTGAAAATGAAATGGTTACAAACTTTCTGGACACAAACTTTATTTTTATTCTTAACCTTTATTTTAATCTTAAACTCAACTGCTATCGCCCAAAATGAAAAAACACTTTTTCCTGCAAAAGACAATACTCTTTACGAAAGTGCATCAGGTGATCTTAGCAATGGCGCCGGGATGCATTTTTTCGCGGGAAATTCAGGTGCTAACCTGATCAGACGTGGTTTAGTGTCATTCGCAATTGGCGATAGTATTCCGGCTGGTTCAAATATCGACAGTGTCAAGCTTACATTACATATGTCGAAAACCAATGCATTGGGTGGAACAACCGTGTCTTTGCGTCGAGTGGAGGCGGACTGGGGTGAAGGTTCGTCTATAGCAATTGGAGTTGGGGGTGGTGGCGAGGGTGTAGGTATCACGCCGTCTACTGGAGATGTTACCTGGATACATACATTTTTTAATACGACTAATTGGGTTAGTCCAGGTGGTGATTTTTCTGCAACTGAAAGCAGTAATCAGACGGTTATTAATATTGGCGATTATACCTGGGAATCAACTGCTGAAATGGTGGCTGATGTGCAGGATTGGTTGGATAACCCGGCGAATAATTTTGGTTGGATTGTATTAGGTGATGAAAGTAGCAGTGGAACTGCAAAACGGTTTGATTCTCGTGAAAATTCCACCGAAGGGAATCGTCCACAATTAACTGTTATCTACACGCCAACCACTTCTGTTTCCAATGAAATATTGGCGCCATCGGATTTTGTGCTCCACCAAAATTATCCCAATCCATTCAATCCATCTACAACCATCAACTTTAGATTAGCAAAGAGCGGTTTGGTTACTTTGAAGATTTTTGATTTGAGCGGGCGGGGAATTAAATCTTTGGTCGAAGGACCTCGTGACGCCGGAGTTCACACGGTAACCTGGGATGGCACAAATCAGTCAGGTCAGCCAATAGCCAGTGGAATTTATGTCTATCGACTCCAGGCCGATGAATTTTCCCAAGCTGCAAAAATGATGTTTATTCAATAGGATTGTTTGACCATCAAATTTGAACCGCGAAGGTCGCGAGGAAAACACAAAGCAGCACATAGGTTTCATATATGTGCTTGTGGTTGAAAAAAGGGTTAAAGACAGCCGTTACAACGGTTACAAAAGAAAACTCTTCATTTTAGATTTGTTCATCTTGTTGATCCAATTTTTGATAAATAATTCACACATTACCTGGATGAACTTTTTTTATCTTGTATATCAAGTAAATCCTGTCTGGTTTGATTTGAATTCTTATCAAACTTTAAGCGAAATTTTTTAAAAAAATAGGATCATTCATATCGTAAAAGGATAAATCGATGTCATTCGTAAAATTCAACAGGTTTTTATTATTCATTCTGTTCATTTCAGCCAATACAATCCCCTCCCTGGCTCAGCCTAAAATGCCGGTGGTTTTACCTCTAAAAGAACGAGCCAAGGTAATCAATCGATGGCTGCAAGTGCGATTGAAAACAGTACTGCCGGAATTGATGCGCAGAGAAGGCATCGATATGTGGATCGTGATTGCCCGGGAATATAATGAAGATCCTGTGATTAAAACCATGCTGCCGGCGAATTGGATGGCTGCACGGCGCAGGACGATCCTGTTAATGTATGACTCCGGCAAAGAGGGTGACGTAGAGCGTTTGGCTGTTGCAAGATATGATATCGGAGAATTTTTTAAGCGTGCCTGGGATAAAGAGAAACAACCTGACCAGTGGAAAAGATTGGCTGAAATCATCGTAGACAAAAATCCTAAAAAAATTGCGATCAATTGGTCTAACACCTTTGCTTTAGCCGATGGGATTTCGCATGCAGAATTTGAAAGTTTTACAAGAGCTATTCCCGATAAATATAAAAAGCGCATAGTACCTGGAGAAAACCTGGCAATCGGATGGCTTGAGACTCGCACTCCGGAAGAAATGCAAGTATACCCGATGGTTTGTAAAATTGCCCATGAAATCATTGTCGAGGGATTGTCAGAGCGTGTTATTCAGCCCGGGGTAACCAGTACTGACGATGTCGAATGGTGGTATCGAGAACGTATTGCCGGATTAAAGCTGCAAACCTGGTTTCATCCCAGTGTTTCTATTCAAAGAGCCGGGGAACCGGAGAAGAGAGGCTCTTTTGCCTCCAGACCGGATTCGGACATCATTTTGCCAGGCGATCTGCTCCATATCGATTTTGGTATTACCTACCTGCGGCTCAATACGGATACACAGCAACATGCCTATGTTTTAAAACCGGGAGAAAAAGAAGCACCGGCAGGATTAAGGAAAGCGTTAAAAACCGGAAACCGTCTTCAAGATATTTTAACAGCCAATTTCAAAAAGGGTAGAACGGGAAATGAAATTCTTAGCAAATCTCTGGAACAAGCAAAAGCGGAAGGAATCAAACCTTCCATCTACACTCATCCGATTGGTTTCCATCGTCACCCAGCCGGACCAACGATTGGAATGTGGGATCAACAGGGAGGAG
>JADFJB010000016.1 GCA_022566355.1 candidate division KSB1 bacterium | reverse complement strand
ACTTCGCTTCGCTCCGTTCAGGATGACAATTCCAGGTTTTTGCCTATTCTGCAACAGCCTGCTATCAAGCGTAAGTTTGTGAATTATCCAGGTTAACTGAGATTTGGAACGTTTATTGCCTTTTGATTTCGGGAGATTAAACAAAAGCCAGGAGAAAAACAATGAAATCACAGTACCTTATATTCTTAGTGTTAGCAGCCATTTCGGGGTCATGCAATACGAATAAGACTCCACTTCAATTTGAAACTGACAACATGCAAGAAACTCCACTGCAATATGAAATAATTGGGTCAGATGGTTTCCATGTGGATAGCTCCGGGACTCAAATTTATAGAGATCAAGGAGAATGGACCCTACTTTGGGAAAAAAATTGGAGTATTTTCAATAGTTCGGGAGAAAAAACATCACCGCCATCAATAGATTTTTCCGAGAATATGGTGATAGCCATATTCTATGGGAAACAGTCCTCTGCCTGCCAGAATCTTGATGACATTATTAGATCAGTTAGCAAAAAGTCAGATCGATTAGAGGTTGAACTCGGTGTAGTTAATCTTGAAGGACCCTGTGATGCTATTTCCTGGCCGTCGATCATGCTGAAAGTGGAAAAATCGGATTTGCCTGTTATGTTTATAGGAGATGTTCCGGATTAATGAATGCCGGATTGAAGTGATTAACCTGAATAATTCATAGCCACAAAGCCACAAAGGCACAAAGTATTGAAAAAAAGAAGAAAATAAGTTTTATAAAATGAATCGTGTAGAAACTCAGTTTTTAATCGTAGTTCTTCTAAGTTATATAATCTTAGTGTCTTAGAGCCTTGGAGGCGGAATTTATGCTATTACGTTGTAAAACTTTGTTTGAACAAACTTATGAATAGCCGATTTTTCTTTTTTGACAGGATTAACAAGATATGCTGGATTTTTATCCTGATAATCCTGTTTATCCTGTCTAAAAATGAACATCTAAAATCAAGAGAATCATGGTTCAGACCACGCTCACTTCAAAAGAACCATCTTCTTCGTAGTCTTAAAATCACCCATTTGAATTTTGTAGAAGTAAAGTCCCGAAGCAAATCTATCGGCATCGAACACCACATCGTATTGGCCCGGATCATGATCCTCGTCCACAAGGATCAGAACTTCGCGGCCGGATAAATCATAGATACGGAGGGATCGGCATTGTTGATTCCAAATGTTTCGTTGCCGAAGATATTATTTCCGGAGATAACGGCATTGGAGCCTTCCTCTAAATGAATACCCACTCCTTTGTTACTGGGCGGGATTATCGGGAATCTTGTTACACAGGCCCACAGACCCCCGATAAACTTGTGCCCTTACGTTTTTAACGGGTAAGCACTTGGGCATGACATTTTTGGGTAGCACTCGGACACCCTGAAAGCATTCGGGAACTACACTCTGCAGCATCCTGCGCGACGGGATGACAAAATTGGAAGTTTTAAGCTTAAAAACCTGATCCATGAATTATCCAAGTTAAATAATAATTTTTACTTAAAAAAAATCTTGCATTTATTTAATATAATTAATAAAATGTGGTGTTCTGCGTAAGATATATCTTATATATACTAACCCTGGAGATTAGATTATATCAAATTTGTTACTAGAATCCATTAGATTATTCCAAAAAATATATCTCTCTACACTTCATTTTCTCATGATTATGCTATGCAAAATAGGTAATGAGAAAAATCTATGCCATTGCATGTGAGGCTTTGTCTACTCATGGATTAAATTAGAAATTTCAGCAATGCAAATCTATAAGAAACTAAATAAACTATTAAAACTAATCCTAGCAAAGGAGGTGAGGAAAGATTTAGTGTGCTACAATGTTAGTTAATTAAGTAACTGTTCATAATAATAAGGAGAATGGATAATGCGAATAAAAAACTATTTAGCATTTTTTCTTTGTCTGGTGCTTCTTCCGGGCGCAGTTTTGGCCCAAGGAGAGGCTGTAATCTCTGGTAAGATAACAGACGAAACCGGAGAAGCATTACCGGGCGCAAATATTTTCATCCAGTTAACCAACCTGGGTACAGCAGCCGATGTTAATGGTGAATACAGCTTTACGGTACCTGCTCGCGGAGTTCGAAGCCAGGAGGTGCGGTTAGAAGTCAGGTTCATAGGCTACCGAACTAAAGTAGAAAAGTTCACATTATCACCCGGAACCCACAATATTGACTTTTCACTGGTTATCGATGCACTGAATATGGATGCGATAATCGTCACCGGCCTGGTAGATGAAACTCCGAAAACAAAACTAGCCTTTTCGGTTGGACGAATCGACCGGGAGCTTCTGGAGCATGTTTCTGCCTCCTCTCCGGAACATGCACTTCGGGGAAAGATTGCCGGAGTAAAAGTTATTCAAGGCAGTGGTGAACCCGGAGTGGACGCGTCGGTTATGCTAAGAGCCCCAACCAGCATCAATTCCGAAGGCAGGTCTCAGGATCCTCTTTACATTATAGATGGTGTAATAATTGACCCTTCGATTTCCGGCAGCCCGCTTTCCGATATTAACGCAGATGACATTGCCAGTATCGAAGTGATCAAGGGCGCAGCCGGGGCTTCCCTTTACGGATCACGGGCAGCCAACGGCGTAGTCAACATTACCATGAACCGAGGCAAAAACCTGGCTTTAAATCAAACCAGAATTAGAATACGGAACGAGTTCGGCTTTAACTTTCTCCAGAAAGAATACCCTTTGAACAGGAGCCACTGGTTCCGCATCCATGAAGGAACAAATAACTATACTGACGCAAATGGCATCAAAGTTACTCCAGGTGACTTTATCGATAACGAGGGTGACTTTGTCGATCCCAGGAGAGGCGGCCTTCGTGTTGGAGATAGGTATGATGGTAACTACGATAAGGATAATCCGAGCGATGATAGAATAGGCCAGATATTTTTCTCTGACAATCCCTATAAGTGGGTTTCCACGGGAGATGTCGTCTTCAATGAAATGCTTAGTTCCGTACTGGATCCGGCAACAGGTCAGCCTGTGGGTCTGCAAAGGATAAGCGGTGGCGCCAACTTCGTCGATAACTTTAACCAGTTTTTCGAGCCCGGCACATTCGTCAGCAATTCAGTGTCCATTAGTCGCAACATGGGAGATACCAATTTCAGCATTTCTCTTGGCAATCTAGGGCAACAAGGCCTGATCGAAGGGCTGGACGGCTATAAACGTCAAACAGTGCGTCTCGGCGTGGATCACCGGTTTCGCAATAATCTGAACATCTCGATCAGTGCCTTCTTCGCCAATGTCGATCGAGACGACATTACAACCGGCCCCGGTTCCGCCTTCTTCGGCATAGCCTTTATCTCCGCAGATGCCGACCTGACGGCAAGGCATCTGGAAGTGGGGACGCTAACATCTGTATACAATGCACAAAATAATTTCCCAGATGGCATTCCGCTGGATGTGGCTGGTGAACTCTTCATTCAACCGGACCCCTATGCCGCCAGGGATAATCCTCTTTATGAGCCCGCGACAGCGAGTCGGAAAAATTCACAAACTCGTGTTATGGGCGGTGGGACCCTGACCTATGAACCATTTGATTGGCTTGAAATAGACGGCAATTTCAGTTATGATCGTTCCAACAGGGAGCGAAACCGTTTCTTCCGGATAGGTTACCAAGACGGTTTTGATTTGGATGTCGGCCAGGGCCGTTTTCAGAAGTTCCCGGCATTTGATGAGGCCCTTAACGGCAGCGCTACAGCCTTTATGCATTATTCTTTCCTCAATGACAATCTCCGGATCAGATCGAAAGTAACAGGGCTATTCGAGAGGACGGAATTCCAGGACACCTTTGTAGAGGGTAACGATTTTGTTGTCAGAGGTGTGATTGATCTGGCCGCGGCGGATCCACTGAAGTCCAATATCAATTCCCAGATACGGGAAGTTCGATCTCAAGGTTACTCCAATATCACTAGCTTTGACTATAAGGATCGCTATATCGGGGATTTTCTTGTTCGTCGTGACGGCAGTTCACTGTTCGGTCCGGATGAAAGATGGCATACATACTATCGTGCTAGTGGAGCTTATCGTCTATCTCAAGAAGGATGGTGGCCATTTTCCGGTATCCAGGAATTCAAAATACGTGGCTCCTATGGCACCGCCGGCGGACGGCCTAATTTCTTCGCAAGGTTTGAAACCTGGACAATAAGCGGAGGCAATGTCGTAAAAAACACCCTTGGCAATTCGAATCTGAAGCCGGAGTTTGCAAAAGAGCTGGAGCTTGGCGTGGATCTGGCATTTCTGGATAGGTTCTCCCTGGAGTTAACCCGCGCGGAAACCACCATCGAGAACCAGTTGTTAGATGTGCCGTTAGCCTCCTACGTGGGCTATACCACTCAATGGCAAAATGCCGGCACCCTGGAAACAAGCACTTGGGAAGTGAGCTTGCAAGGCGTGCTTATTCAGAAGAAAAACATGGGCTTAACTTTTGGCATTAACTTCGATCGCACGCGTCAAATAATTTCCAAACTGGATGTCGCCCCCTACATCTATAACCCGCCTTTTCAAAGCGTATCCGTATTTCGTATCGAAGAAGGAGAAGATTTTGGCGCGCTTTTCGGAGAAACTATGACTCGTAACGTACAGGATTTGCTTCCACGAGGCCTCAACGAATCTGAGCTCTCCCAGTTTGATGTCAATGACGAAGGCTATGCCGTCTGGGTGGGTGATGGCAACACCTTCAGGGACGGCATCAGTAAGACCCTGTGGGGTACCTCGACTACCCTTTCAGACGGTGACGTCTACGAGTGGGGTATGCCGGTTTTATTCGAAGATGCGGAGGGTACAAAGCAATTTCTTATGGGCAGCACCGTGCCAGACTTCAACTGGAGCTTTTACTCCAACTTTAAATGGAAAGGATTCTCCATTTATGGTCTGCTGGAATCACAAGTGGGCGGTGACGTCTGGAGTCTGACTGAACAGTGGGGCTATGGCATAGAACAAAGGTCGGCTAACGTCGATCAAACCGGCAAATCGGATGAGCTCAAAAAACCCACACGCTACTACGATTGGGTGCAAGATGCTGAAGACTCCTTTGTATTTGACGGCAGCTTCATTAAGCTGCGAGAGCTATCCGTTAAATACACCTTTAAACGAAATCAGTTGAGCGGTATTTTCGGCGGACTTTTGGATAAGCTCTCTATAGGCGTTGTGGGCCGCAACTTGTTCTCAATTGATAACTACGATAGGGGCACTGATCCAGAAGTTGGTGTCAGTTCAAGTAACGACCAAGGAGGCTCGGCCGTTGTAACAAGATACGATGCCTTTAATTATCCAAATTTTAGAACCTTAACCGGATTTATTGAGATTGTACTTTAAAGGAAGCGCGCTATCTTGTTCCCAAGTTAAACTTGGGAACAAGGTGGGCGAGGCGAAAAAATCTCGACTTTTTCGGTATCAACCCCATGGAGGAATTATGAAAAAGTTAATTTCAAGCAGTATGATCGCACTGCTTACTGTAACTGTACTACTTTCAAGCTGCCAGAGTCTTGATGTGGTAAACCAAAATAATCCTGACGAGGCAAGGGCTCTGGCCACACCAAGCGATATCGAATCGCTGATCGCGGGCTCGTTTCTATCCTGGTTCGACGCTATTCAAAGTTCAACGCCGAACATGTCACTGGCCATGCCTGCCGATGTTTATACTTGTGGTTGGGGGAACTTCGGTATGGGTGTGATGTCTGAGGAGCCGCGTATAGAGTTCAACAATACATCAACTTCGAGCACCAGGGGCGTTGTAGAACAACCCTGGTTCGATTTGTATGGCGCTATATCGGCCGCCAGTGACGGCATTCGCAATATTCAGGCTGGGAATGTAACTCTTGGCGCCGACAAAGACACACGCGCTATAGGGTTCGGGAAATTTGTACAGGGACTGGCGCACGGCTGGTTAGCCCTCATGTTCGACCAGGGATTCATTCTGGATGAAAATGTTGATCTCAATACTGACGAACTGGTGCTGCAACCTTACACTGAAGTCATGGCTGCAGCAATCGAACAGCTAGAGGCAGCCATTGTCATTTTTAGGGCAAACCCTGCTTTCACACTGCCGGATACCTGGATCAATAAGAAAGCGTGGACCTTCGCGGAATTAGCGCAAGTCGCGCATTCCTTTATTGCACGTTATATGGTTCTGGTGGCACGCGATAGAACCGAACGCTCAAACGTGGCCTGGAACACGGTTATGACGCACTTAGACATGGGAATAACCGAGGACTTCTCAATCCTTGGCGATGGTGCCGGTCGCAGTTCGACCTGGTATAGCGGCACGCATTGGTATTCCGGCCCTATCAATTGGGGCACCTGGCAACGCGTCGACTATAAACTCATCGGACCGTCGGATACGGGGACTGACTACGATGACTGGATTAACTTAAACATCAACGATCGAGATGAGTTTATCTTTCAAAGCTCCGACAAGCGCATTTGGGATGGTACCCTTTCTCCTGATGGTACACAAAATCCCGGTACACAGTTCGGGCAGACCGGTAATACCACATTCATTCGTGAACGTTATGGGTTTTCACGCTATGGACATACCCGTTTTGACCATATCAGCGCAAGTAACAATGCATCGGACATCGTTCTTTTCCGCCCGAGCGAGCTCGATTTTATACGAGCCGAGGCACTACTAAATACAGGAGGCAGTACGGCCGAGATAGCCGCACTTTTGGATAGGACGCATGTTATCGATGGCGGCTATGACTCTGCTGCATCCTTAGCAGCAGGCAGCATAAGTGATCCACTGCAGCCACAGCACGATAAGGGTGCGACGCTGTGGTCGGTCCTAAAATACGAAAAGCTGGTAGATTTATTAGGCACCTTTTCCGGCCGGGAATACTGGGAAAAAAGAGGCTGGGGCGAGCTGACACCCGGAAATCCGATCCAGTTTCCGGTTCCGGCCAAGGATTTGGAAACACTGCAGCTAATGCTTTACAGCTTCGGTGGTGTTGGACAGACCGGCGGGGCTCCGAAGATCGCCGTTCGTCCGGCTGGCGAAGACCCGAAAGAATGGAGGCTGAGGCGCTAAAAAAGTGCTTCAACAGTTCATAAGTGTAACAGAAAGGCCATCATATTCATGGTGGCCTTTCTTGTTTTCAACTTTACGTTTTCAGTATTTTTTGTTAAATTTGCTCAACCGTATAACTCATGGGATAAAACGATGAGTAAATCCATAATTTGTCGATGGTCTTTTTTATTTTTAATCGTGTTGTCTACCGGGTGTGCCGGTTCAGGTCCCGGAAAAAGCAGCTCGGGTACAAAGAGTTATTCCGCCCAAATAGGCATTTCGTATCGCGCCGAAATTTTTGGGGTCACCGAACATATTCTGCTTAATAAATATCGATACCAGGTGAGTCGCCAAGAAGAGAGTCCCCGGCAGATTTACTTCGAAACGGCATGGAAAGAACGGTCACTGTTTGCCGATGAAGTTGAGATGCGAATCATGGCGGCCCAAACGCGAATTATTCTGCGAGCCACCGCCCGCCATATCGGCCAGTACAAAATTCACCTTTATGCAGAAAATGAGTTTCAATATGAAGAAAGTGAGGGATGGCGTCCTGGCCTTATGAGTAAAGAGCTAAAGCAATATTTTGACCGGATTGCCGGCGACCTAAGGCATGAGTTCAGATTACTGTACTGACGGACCTCGCACTGCTCCCACATCCGTCACAAAAGCCACCGACCTCCAGACAAAACAGATTATGAAGAAGTTCTCAGTTGTTGCGATTTTGGTATTGGCAGTGCTGGTTGTCATTTATTTTTGGCCCACGCAAAAAATCACATGGCATGAAGAAGACGGATTCCGATGGGCTGAGCTTTCTATTCCATGGTTTGGCCGAGACGGCTTCAAGCAGCTAACACCCTCAGAAACAGGAATCAACTTTGCCAACAATCTGACCAAGGAACAAATCACTGATAACCAGCATCTCCTGAATGGCTCCGGAGTTGCGGTTGGAGACGTGGATGGTGATGGTTTGGCAGATATTTACCTATGCCGACTCAACGGTCCCAACGCCTTATATAAGAATCTCGGAAACTGGAAGTTTGAAGATATCGCAATAGTATCCGGTGTTGCGTGTCCAGGGCAGTTTTCAACCGGCACGGCGCTTGCCGACATTGACGGTGACGGAGATCTTGATCTCCTGGTAACGACTTTGGGCGGACCGAACAGCTGCTTTTTAAACGATGGTCAAGGCAATTTTACAGACGTTACCAAGACGGCCGGACTGATAGGCAATTCCGGCGCTACCACACTTGCACTTGCCGACATAGATGGCGACAACGATCTTGATCTGTACATCACCAACTACAAGAAAAGCACGATTACCGATGAGTACCTTCCCCAAGACCTCCAATTCGATCGAATTGTAAAAAAGGTAGGCAACGATTATGAAATCGTGCCGGAATTTCGGGAGCACTATGCTCTCAGTTTTTTGAATAATAATATTCTTACTCGTTTCGAAACCGGCGAGCCCGATAGACTTTATCTCAATGATGGGAGCGGGAATTTTAGCGCCGTTTCCTTCACAGATGGAAGGTTCTTGAATGAAAAAGGTAAACCAATATCGGAGCCGAAAGATTGGGGCTTAACGGTTCGTTTCCAAGACATTGACGAAGACGGCGACCCGGACATTTATGTTTGCAATGATTTTAAGAGTCCGGACCGAATCTGGATGAATGACGGAAGCGGAAATTTTCAAGCCATTGCTAGGCTAGCGATTCGAAACACTAGTTGGTCAACCATGGGTGTTGACTTTGCTGATGGTGACCGCGATGGCGATCTGGATTTCTTGCTTTTGGATATGCTTAGCCGGGATCATCAACGACGTCAAACACAGATGGTCAACAGAGAGCCCATACCGCATCCCATCGGTTCAATAGACAATCGTCCCCAGTACTCACGTAACACCCTGTTTATGAATAGAGGAGATGGTACGTATGCGGAAATAGCCCAGTTCAGCGGCATTGAGGCTTCGGAGTGGTCTTGGTCGCCACTATTCCTCGACGTTGATCTTGATGGCTACGAAGACGTCCTCATTACAACCGGCCATTATTATGACGCCCTTGACGGTGACACCCTAGATCGAATAAGATTAACAAGATATCTCAGCTTAGATACGTGGCGCAGAAAAATCTTCACGTTCCCCAGTCTTAAAGTTCCAAATGTAGCCTTTCGCAATCGTGGAGATCTAACCTTCGAAGAGGTTGGTGAGAAATGGGGATTTTCTTCTATAGATATCAGCCATGGAATGGCGACCGGAGATTTTGACAACGACGGTGATCTGGATGTTGTTATCAACAGATTGGATGCCCCGGCGGGTGTGTACCGCAATGAATCTGTTGCGCCACGCCTGGCAGTACGTTTGCGCGGTCTTCCCCCAAATACACAGGGTATCGGCGCCAAGATCAGGGTTTTAGGTGGACCGGTTCCCCAGAGCAAAGAAGTCATCTGTGCTGGTAGATATCTTTCAAGCTCCGATCCTTTATCCATGTTTGCAACTGGTGGAACTGAAAATAGCTTGTCTATTGAGGTGAAATGGCGCAGTGGTAAACTCAGTGTGATAGACCATGTTAAAGCTAACCGAATCTATGAAATATTCGAATACAGCACCCATCTAACTGACAGTACAAAGGCGACTCTAGTGCCTTCAAAACCATTCTTTGAAGATGTAAGTCATTTGATCGATCACGTGCACCATGAGGACGAGTATGATGATTTTCGTCAACAACCATTGTTGCCGAATAAATTAAGCCGGTTAGGGCCCGGAGTTACATGGTTTGACTTCGACCAAGATGGTGATGATGATTTATTGATAGGTACTGGCAAAGGGGGCAATATGGCCTATTTCCGGAATAATGGGAAAGGCGGATTTGATAGAATAGAAGACCCGTCTTTACGCGGGAAAAGTCAAGATGATCAAAGCACTTTGCTGGTTTGGTCCGGTGCAGATGGTAAGAATCACCTGTTTGTGGGTCATTCAAATTTGGAACAACTCAGGGTGAGTAACTCCTATGTTTCTCAGCATAATTCTATTAGCATGCGAATGGAGAATAGTAATCAATTAAAAGGGGATATTTCTAGTACGGGTCCAATGTCAATGGCAGATTATGATTTGGATGGTGACCTGGATCTATTTGTTGGCGGAAGAGTTATACCTGGACGTTATCCGGAACCGGCTTCATCAAGGTTATATCTAAATGAGAACGGTGAGTTTAAATTAGATACAACAAATAATTCACTATTCAAGGAACTTGGTTTGGTATCGGGAAGTATATTTAGTGATTTTGATGGAGATGGAGACGCGGACCTTATTTTAGCGGTTGAATGGGGTCCTGTGATGATTTTTCGTAATGAGAATGGGCTCTTCTCAGATGCAACAGAAGAGCTAGGATTAAGTGAATTGCTTGGGTGGTGGCATGGTGTAACCACCGGAGATCTTAATGAAGATGGCAAACTGGATATTATCGCGACGAATTGGGGCTTAAATAGTAGGTATCAAAATCGATATAATGATACCTACCCTTTGCAGATTTTCTACCGTGACTTTGAAAATAATGGAACACTGGATATCGTGGAAGCTTACTTTGCTCCAGACATGCAAAAACTGGTTCCTGAACGCAATTTATTTTGGATGCAAAGAACCATGCCAATAGCCCGCAGACGGAGGTTGAATCATGAGATGTACAGCCGCTTAAGTGTCAAGGAAATATTTGGTCCTAGACTTAAGCTAGCTGGCAACCTTAGCGCAAATACACTTGCTCACACTGTTTTTATGAATCGAGGCGATCGATTTGAAGCATTTGAAATGCCGAGAGAAGCTCAATTTTCGCCGGCGTTTTACGTTGGTGTATCAGATTTCGATGGTGACGGCCATGAGGATGTTTTCATAAGTCAGAATTTTTTTTCAACACATGTAGAGACTTCACGTTCTGATGCAGGCTTGGGACTCTGGTTGAAAGGTGATGGCAGTGGCGCGTTGGAACCAATTGCTGGTCAAGTTTCCGGAATTAAAATATATGGAGAACAACGCGGCGCCGGACTTTCTGATTATGATGGCGATGGCCGGGTTGATTTGGTGGTTTCGCAAAATGGCGCGCCCACGAAACTATATCATAATATTGGCGCTAAGCCAGGATTACGTGTTCGACTAGCTGGGCCAAAGGGGAATCGTAATGGCGTAGGCGCAACGATCCGATTAGTCTACGAGGATGGCTTCGGTCCTGCACGGGAGGTTCACCTAGGTTCCGGATACTGGTCGCAAGATTCGATGGTTCAAGTCATGGGACGATTTGATCAAGTTAAGGGAGTCTGGGTGCGCTGGCCTGGTGGAAAGATTACAATCCTTTCCATCAATAACAAAGTAAATGAAATAACAGTTGATTATCATGGTAAATTAAAAGTAAATTATTTAAAAGAATCTCAGAATAGTGTTGATGAAAAGGAGTAAGCTTCATGATTAAAATTAATAAATTGAAAAAACTTAAATGGCTATTGGTATTAGGACTCACACTCCTTTTGCTCACCACTTTCATTTCGTGTGGCGGTGATCTTGTTGACCCTAAACTCCGAGATAAGGAAAATCCCGACGAAAGACCTGAAGAAGTGGATCCAGTTGAAGGTAGTGGCTCTAACACTAGCCACATGATGATTAAGAGTGAGGTAGCAATCGTATAACTGCTAAGTCAAGTATAAGGTTGTATCGACCATCGGTCACATTCTTCTCTTATAGTAGAATAATTGTAATAAGGTTGCGGATTTCGGATTAATGGTAAATTTTCTCCCAATATCTAAAATCTTCTGGAAGCTCGCCATACAACACGTTACATAATATCCATTTATATAGCTTTTAAAGAGGCGTAATTAATAAATCTTGGATTGCGAGAATGTAACCATACTCCCCACTTAGAACCATGACGGAGGCAGAATGCTTAAGAAAATCTCTAGCACAGGTAGATTGTTAACACTATTGTTGGTGTTGACCCAGCATTGTACTATAGATAATACAATCATATGGAATGATGGAGAAGGGCATAGGTGGGCAAAACTCTCTGTGCCACGCTCTGGCAAGGTTGGATTTAAGCTGCTTTCAGAAGCTGATCATGGAATTACATTTAGCAATCGTTTGACAAAGGATCAGATTATTAACAATCGAATTTTGTTAAATGGATCTGGAGTAGCTATAGGAGATGTAAATGGGGATGGATTAGCCGACATTTATTTTTGTCGTCTCGATGGCCCCAATGCCCTGTTTAAAAACCTTGGAAATTGGAAATTCGAAGATATCACTGCTTATGCTGGAGTTGCCTGCCCCGGGCAATTTTCAGGCGGTACGGCGTTCGCTGATATTGATGGCGATAATGATCTCGATCTTTTGGTAATTTCAATAGAAGGCCCAAATGCTTGTTTTCTCAACGATGGGACAGGCAAGTTTACTGAGATTAAGGACGCCGCAGGGTTTTCTTCGGAAACAGGCGCCTCAACTATGGCGCTCGCCGATATTGACGGAGATGGTGATTTAGACTTATATATAGCGAATTATAAAAGGAAAAGCGCTAAAGATATCTGGGACCCAGGTGAATTGGTCTTTAATTTCGTCGTGGAAAAGATAGGAGATTCTCATCGAATCGCTTCAAAATACCAGGAACATTTTGTGCTGGAGGTTCGAGATCCATGGGTCTTTTATTTTGAGACCGGCGAGCCGGATATGTTATTCTTGAATGATGGCAAAGGCAATTTTGAAAAGACTTCCCTCTCAGATGGAAGATTTTTAGATGAAAATGGTAATCCCGTCAAACAATTAAAAGACTGGGGATTGATGGCACGATTTCAAGATATGGATAATGATGGAGACCCTGATATTTATATTTGTAACGATTTTGAAAGCCCCGACCGAATATGGATCAATGATGGCAAAGGATATTTCCAGGCGATACCTAAACTTGCCATTCGTAACACCAGCAATTCATCGATGTCAATTGATTTTTCAGATGTCGATAGAGATGGTGATTTAGATTTTATAGTCACCGATATGTTGAGCTTACGCCATAGGTGGCGTATGACCCAAAAGAACACCGAAGTACCGTTGCCTCACCCTATCGGGTTAATAGAGAACCGCCCGCAATATATGAAGAACACACTTTTTTTGAACAGGGGTGATAATACCTATGCAGAAATCGCTCAGTTCAGCGGTATTCAGGCATCTGAATGGTCGTGGTCAAATATCTTTCTCGATGTAGACCTCGATGGTTATGAAGATATGCTTGTTGCAACAGGCCATTATTATGATGCCCAGGATATGGATACGATAATGAAAGCCAGCTCTCGCATCAGGATGGGTTCAATGGCTGCAACAATAGCTTCGAAAACTGGCGAAAAGACACGAGAGAATGATAGACTAAACACCATTTTTATGTTTCCCGAACTAAAATTGCGAAATATTGCTTTTCGTAATCGCGGTGATTTAACGTTTGAAGAAGTCGGAAAGGAGTGGGGCTTCACCGACAAAGATATTAGCCATGGGATGGCGCTTGGTGATCTGGATAATGATGGTGATTTGGATATGGTCAATAACCGGTTAAACTTTCCGGCGGCCATTTATCGTAACGAGACAACCGCGCCTAGAATCGCCGTTCGCCTGAAAGGATCTCCTCCCAATACCCAGGGGATTGGAGCTAAGGTTCAGCTTATTGGCGGAAAAGTGCCTCAAAGCAAAGAAGTCATCTCTGGCGGCAGCTATCTCTCTAGCTCAGATCCGTTGGTAGTATTTGCGGCTAATGACGAAAACCTTACTATCAAAGTCAAATGGCGGAACGGTAAGATTAGTATAATCAATGATGTAAAACCCAACCGAATATATGAAATTTATGAATCAGAATCACATTCAAGCGATAACTTAGAGGTAAACTCTGGTTCTAATCTGCAACCTCTTTTTGAAGATGTGAGCCATTTAATCAATCACAAACATCATGAAGATCCATTTGACGACTTCCAACGACAACCTCTATTGCCCTATCGCCTTAGCAGTCTCGGTCCAGGTGTTGCCTGGTTTGATTTCGATGGCGATGGTGATGACGATCTAATCATTGGCAGTGGCAAAGGTGGACATTTAGCTACATTTCGTAATGATCAAAAAGATGGATTTCACCAAATGAAAAATTCGGTATTGCCAAAACAAAGTCAATTCGATCAGACCACTGTTCTGGGCTGGACGAAAGAAAATGGCTCAACCTCCTTTCTCGTGGGAAATTCCAACTATGAAAATACTGAACCTGGGAACTCATTTGTTTTACAATATGATTTCATAAATGGCCAGGTAGATTCAGGTAAAGAAATAATGAGCGATGAATCCAGTAACGGCCCCATGACCATGGCAGATTATGACAACGATGGCGACCTGGATCTCTTTGTTGGAGGAAGGAGCATACCTGCCCGCTATCCTGAGCCGGCTTCTTCAAGGTTATACCGAAATCAGGGCGATAAATTTGTACTTGATTCTTTAAATACCGCTCAGTTTAAGGAGCTCGGATTGGTGTCCGGAGCTGTTTTTAGTGATTTTGATGGGGATGGTGATCCAGATTTAATTTTAGCGATCGAATGGGGACCGGTTACCGTTTTTAGAAATGACAAAGGTCGCTTCAGTGATGCTACAGAAGAACTTGGATTGACTAAATACAATGGTTGGTGGCATGGTGTGACGACAGGCGACCTCAACGAAGACGGGAAACTTGACATTATCGCTACCAATTGGGGCTTGAATAACAAGTATCAGAATCGATTTGATGATGAACATCCTTTACAGCTTTTCTATTATGACTTTGACAACAATGGTACGCTAGATATTCTTGAAACGTATTTTGATAGTCCTACCCAAAGACTTTTTCCAGTACGTTCTCGTAACTGGGTAATCCCAGCCATACCCTACCTACGCATGCGGATGCCAAATAACAGAAAATATAGTTACTCCACGATCCAAGAAATTATCGGGCCTAAACTCAAACAAGCCGGAAAATTACAAGCCAACACTCTTTCTCATATGGTATTTCTTAACCAGGGGAATCGATTTAAAGCAATCGAATTACCTGTGGAAGCACAATATGCACCTGCTTTTCATGCCAGTGTCGCAGATTTTGACGGGGACGGTCATGAAGATATTTTCATCAGTCAGAACTTTTTTGCTTCTCCTGTTGAAACTGCTCGCTCCGATGCTGGACGTGGTCTTTGGTTGAAGGGAAATGGTAACGGTAGTGTGACGCCGGTCTCCGGTCAGGAGTCAGGCATCAAAGTATATGGAGAACAGCGTGGCGCCGCCCTGGGAGATTATGATCGCGATGGTCGTATAGACCTGGTTGTAACACAAAATGGAGCAGAAACGAAACTTTATCATAATGTAGGAGCAAAGCCTGGTCTACGAATAAAATTGGCTGGACCAAAAGGTAATCCATCTGCAGTTGGAGCTACAATTCGGCTGATTTACAAAGACGGTTACGGTCCTGCACGGGAGATTCATTCAGGTTCCGGCTACTGGTCGCAAGATTCGATGATTCAGGTTATGGGTTATCGTGATGTTGTGAAGGGAATCTGGGTACGTTGGCCAGGAGGTCATGTCACAGAATCAGAAATTTCTGATGGCGCTAGCGAAATCACTGTCAAGTTGGACGGTAAGATTTTAGTTGAATAAAGTCTTTTCCAATCTGACAAAATGGATGGTCTAAGAACAGGAAGGTGGTTAAATATTAAACTCATAAATTTAAATTCCATATCTAAAATTGCTATTATTGCTGGTTTGGTTGCTGCTCTTTGCCTAATAGTACTAATCTGGCCAGATAAATCCATAGAATGGCACGAAGGCGCTGGATATCGTTGGTCAGAACTTCCGAGCCTTGAGTCGGGCCAACCTGGGTTTGAATTATTACCATCATCCAAAACAGAAATCACTTTTTCAAACAAGCTAACTCCTGAACAAATTGCAGATAATCGGTTTCTCCTGGGTGGATCTGGTGTGGCCACTGGAGATGTCGATGGTGATGGTTTGATAGATGTGTATTTTAATTGTCTCGATTGTCCAAACGTTTTGTATAAAAATCTTGGTGATTGGAAGTTTAAAGATATTACAAAGCAAGCCGGAGTTGCTTGTCCAGATCGTTTTTCAACTGGTGTCGCACTTGTAGATATAGATGGAGACTTTGACCTCGATCTAATCGTCACATCACTTGGAGGGCCAAATGCCTGTTATGTAAATGATGGTTTTGGAAATTTCACCGAGGTAACCGATGCTGCAGGATTGAAATCGAGCGGTGGTAGTACTTCAATGGCTTATGCAGACATTGATGGTGATGGAGATATTGACCTTTATATGACCAACTTCAAAAAGAAATCTGTAGAAAATCTTTATTCACCCCAGGAAAGAACCCAAAACCTGGTTGCTAAAAAAGTGGGCGGTACATATGAGATCACACCAAAGTTTAAAGAGCATTATCGCGTCGAAACAAATGGGGACCGGCACATACTTATTGAGAACGCCGAGCCTGATTTCTTATATCTCAACGATGGTAAAGGCCACTTTGAAAAAGCTTCATTTACGGATGGACGATTTCTCGACGAATCTGGAAATCCCATATCTGAGCTGAAAGATTGGGGACTTTTGCCGAGATTCCAAGATATGGATAATGATGGAGATCCAGACATCTATGTCTGTAACGACTACTCCAGCCCTGACCGAATTTGGATTAATGATGGAACTGGACGTTTTCAAGCTATCGAAAAGCTAGCAATTCGCCACACCAGTAAATTTACCATGGCTATGAATTTTTCTGACATCGATAGGGATGGAGATTTAGATTTTATACTAATAGATATGTTAGCAAGGAATTATCAACGGCGAATGCAACAAACAAATACTACTAAAACACCTCCTACAGCAATTGGACAAATCAATAATAGACCGCAGATAAAGCGGAATACCTTGTTTGTAAATCGGGGGGATAATACTTATGCAGAAATTGGTCAGTTGAGCGGCGTTCAAGCTTCCGAGTGGACATGGTCTGTTATTTTTGTTGATGTCGACCTTGATGGGTATGAGGATATTATTACAACAAATGGTCAGTTGTATGACTTCGAAGATACAGACACAAATAATCGAGTTCAGGGACTTTCTGCATTCGGTTATGATTATCGCCAGATGACAGCATTATACCCAAGTTATCTAACTCCCAATGTTGCTTTTCGAAATAAAGGCGATTTAACCTTTGAAGATGTGAGCTCAAGTTGGGGTTTTACAAATCCTGATTTAACCTGGGGTATGGCCCTTGCTGATTTTGATAATGATGGAGATTTGGATTTAGCCACAAACAGACTAAATGAAGTCGCAGGTATTTATCGAAACAAGTCTGGTGCGCCGCGAATTGCTGTACGCCTGAGAGGCTTGAGCCCAAACACACAGGGCATCGGTGCAAAAATTCGAGTCTTGGGCGGTCCTGTTCCCCAGGCTAAAGAAGTTACCTGTGGTGGAATCTATCTCTCTAGTTCAGATCCAATGGTTACATTTGCTGCAGGTAGCGCTGAAAATTTGCTCACAATCGAGGTAGTCTGGCGGAGTGGTAAAGTAAGTGAGATTAAGAACGTCAAGCCAAACTGCATTTATGAAATCTTTGAGGCATATGCCAAAATAGATGATTCGTCAAGCCCGGATTCATCAATTGCACCTTCCTTTTATTTTGAAGACGTCAGCAATCTAATTAATCATAAGCATCACGAAGATACTTTTGATGACTTTTCCCGCCAACCATTACTTCCTAAAAGACTCAGCCAGGTCGGACCGGGTGTCGCCTGGTACGATATCGATGGAGATAAAGATGACGATTTAATCATCTCTAGTGGAAAAGGCGGTCAGCTTGCTTTTTATCGTAACGATGGTAAACAAGGATTTACTCGGATTCAAGATACTCGTTTGGTTCAAAAGACTCAATTTGATCAAACCTCCGTTCTCGGTTGGACAAAGGATAATAGTTCGACATTCGTGTTAGTTGGTTTCTCAAACTATGAGAGTTTACAGCCCGCCAACTCATTTATTATGTCGTACGATTTTGAGCGTAAAACATTTGCAAACTCAACAAAAGTAATAGGAAATGGTTCTAGCCTGGGCCCCATGGCCATGGCCGATTATGATGATGATGGAGATCTGGATTTATTTGTCGGAGGACGAACAGTACCAGGGCGCTATCCTGAACCAGCCTCCTCCATATTGTATAAAAATGACAATGGCCGCTTTACAATCGATGAAAAAAATTCAAAACAATTTAAGTTTTTAGGTATGGTTTCTGGCGCCGTTTTTAGTGATATTGATGGCAACGGCAGCTCAGATTTGATTTTGGCTGTTGAATGGGGGTCAGTTATGGTTTTTCGTAACCAAAATGGTCATTTCACGAACGCGACAAATGATTTAGGATTGGATCGATATAAGGGGTGGTGGAATGGTGTTACGACAGGTGATTTGGATGAGGATGGTTACCTGGATATTATCGCTACAAATTGGGGCTTAAACAATGAATATTCTGCTAGCTTTGAACATCCATTGCGAATTTACTATGACGATTTCGACGGCAATGGCACTCTTGATATCATCGAGGCGCATTTTGATCCAGTGATGAATCAGGTGATTCCCAGGCGAGACTTAACAACGCTTTCTCAAGCTATCCCTTATGTTCGTCCACGAACACCAAATTACAAGCGTTTTTCTGCAGCCAGTGTGGATGATATCATAGGTGAATCTTTAAAACAAGCACATCAACTAATCGCCAGTGAACTGCGACATATGGTCTTTTTAAATCGAAAAGATCACTTCGAAGCAGTGGCATTACCCATTGAGGCGCAGTTTACGCCAGCTTTTTATGTAGGGGTTGCAGATTTTAATGGAGACGGCCATGATGATGTTTTTATAAGCCAAAACTTCTTTCCAACGATATTAGAAAAAGACAGGGGCGATGCTGGGCGAGGACTGTGGCTAAAAGGCGATGGTACTGGAAAACTCGAAGTGGTTCCAGGCCAGGTTTCCGGCATTAAGGTTTATGGCGAACAAAGGGGCGCTGCATTAGGTGATTTTAATCACGATGGTCGTGTAGATCTGGTTATAACACAGAATGGCGCTGAAACAAAACTATACCGAAACATTGGAGCAAAACCGGGATTGCGAGTGAGGTTAAATGGTCCGAAAGGAAATCCCTATGGTATTGGGTCTATTATCCGAATGGAATATATTAATGGTTTTGGTCCTGCAAGAGAGATTCACGCAGGCTCGGGTTATCTTTCTCAAAATTCTGTTGTTCAGGTTATGGGCTTGCGTGATAATCCTAAAGGTGTGTGGGTACGCTGGCCGAATGGGAAAATAACACAAACTCCATTAATAGGAAATCCGACTGAGATTTTAATTAGTTATAAATTATAATAAAATTTAAATGGCTCGTAAAAAGAAGAAAAGACAATTTCTACCGTCTATATTGACGGTTAACTTAAAAAACACTCTGGTGATCAGCCTGGTTCTGGCAGGTTTTATTATAGCCAATACGTCCTACTTGCTTATCAACCGAATCGCCGATTCTCTCAATTGGCGTTTCTTTTCAGCAGGAAAAACCTCCCTTCCGCAATTATTCCAAATTATGGTATTGACTCACACTGGCGTAGGACTACTCTTGATTACCCTGATGGCGGGTTTCGCAATTGCCCATTTACGCAAAGTTTGGCGCCGACGCCATAATGCCAGCATTTTTTCCGGGATTTCTTTTGTTGCCACAGGTATAGTTCTGGCTGTGACCGGACTATTCATTCTGACTGAATCAGCCAGTCGGGATAACCAATGGGCATGGTGGGCTCACGTTGTTTGTGGTACACTTGCCATAGCCGGTTATATTACCCATCGATTTGTGAGTTATACACGACCGACTGGAATAAAATATAAGAGATTCTTCTTAACCGTAGTTGCTCTCGTTTTGGTTTTAGTAACCTGGCACGGGTTTACTAACCGTGGGATTATCAGAACCCAGGAAGCTCAAATTGCCCTTGATAAGGGATTGTATGATGGACCGGGTGCAAAAAACCGCGATGTGACCAAATTCTCCGAATCGCCGTTTGTTCCCACCGGATTTGTTCCTCCGGGTAGTCCTTTCTTCCCATCTGCAGCAACTACAACTTCGGGCGGTTATTTACCTTCGAGAATTATCACCCGGGACGATTTGGGGTCGATGACAATACATGAGGATGAAATAAAAGAATTCGGTTTTGTCAAAGACACCCGGATAGGAGCAGAAACATGCAACCGTTGTCATGCAGATATTGTAGACCAATGGGCTACATCTGCACATCGATTTGCATCTTTTAATAATCCTTTTTATGAAGCAACAATTGAAGATTTGCGAAGAAATGCGACTCAGCCAAATGTCTGGGTAGAAAAACATATCAAAAGTTTTCCCGAGACTAAAGACAGAGTCGGGATGGTTAAAAGTAAGTGGTGCAGCGGTTGCCATGATCCAGCCCTTATGCTGGCCGGAGCTATGGATAAACCGATCAACCGTAATTCACCGGAAGCTCAAGCAGGATTAACCTGTTTGGCTTGTCATGCTATCGATCAAATCCACAATCAAACGGGAAATGGCAATTATAACATCGCCGATGAGCAAGAGGACCCTTACCTATTTGCAAATGCCAAAGAAGGAAGTATGGGAGCTTTTATTCATGATGCTATTATCAAAGCCAAACCTACTGTCCATAAACGTCAGATGCTGAAACCGTTTTTTAAGAAAAGTGAATATTGTGCGACCTGTCATAAGGTCAGTTTGACTGAACCTGTCAATAATTACCGATGGCTCCGTGGGCAGGATGAATTCGACAATTGGCATGACAGTGGAGTTGCGCTTAATGCTTCCAGGACTTTTTACCTGCCTGCCCAAAAACGTCTGTGCCAGGATTGCCACATGCCACCGGAACCTGCGATTCTCGGTGATGTTGCCGCGAAAAACGGCTTTGTCCGTTCACATCGTTTCCTGGCAGTAAACACTGCTCTGCCATTTTTACGAGGTGACACAGAGACCATCAACAAGATAGAATCGTTCTTACAAGACGAAAAATTAAGCGTCGATATTTTTGCTTTAAAGACAGAAAGTATGAAAAAACCAGTAATGGCCATCAATCGGAAAAAACCGGTTTTGAGTGCAGGGGAGAATGTCACCTTTGATGTTGTCGTTCGCAATAAAGGTGTCGGCCACACTTTCCCAGGCGGCACCAACGATTCCAACGAGGCGTGGCTTGAGGTTAGTGTCTTAGATGAAAATGGCAATCTGTTGGCAAAAAGCGGAGAGTTAAATAAAGATGGCCATGTTGATCCAATGGCACACGTTTATAAAGCTTTGATCGTTGACAAAGACGGTAATCCAATTCACCGTCGTAATGCACAGGATATTCATGTTACGGTTTTTGCCAACGTTATTGGCCCTGGAACTGCGGATATTGCTCATTACGAATTTACGATGCCAAACGGATTAACCGGAGGTTCGATTAAAGTTAAAGCACGTTTATTGTGGCGAAAGTTTGATCGTAAGTATACTGAATTTGCTTTCTATGCAAATCGTGAAGGGTTTAAACAATATGACACTGTACCGGATTTACCCGTTACTGTAATTGCTTCTGATGAGATTAGCCTGGAAATTAGTAAAACACGGAAAGCTATTGTGACTAATATTTTAGCAGATGAAAAATCGGACTGGATGCGTTACAATGATTATGGTATCGGACTATTGCTGGAAGAAGATACCAGGGGAGCATCAATTGCTTTTCAACAAGTTGCAAAACTCAGACCCGATCTGTTACACGGATCACTGAATCTGGCGAAAGTAGCCGTAAGGGATGGGAACATCGATAAAGCTTATCAGTATCTCAAAAAATGTGAGAAGATTAAACCCGGTGATGCGCAAGTCGCATGGGTTTGGGGGGTTGTATTACAGGAGGATGGCCTTTATGAAAACGCTGCTGCTGCTTATCGAAGAGTACTGGAACAATTCCCCGAAGACAGGGCGACATGGCGCAATTTAGGACGAACGCTATACCTAAATCAACAATATGAAGAAGCTTTGCAGGCTTTCGAACAGGTGTTGACGATTGATCCTGAGGACGCAATTGCACACTATCACCGTATGCTATGCTTCCGGGCCATTGGAAAAGAAGAAATGGCAAAGATCGCTGAAGCAGCCTACAAATTCTACCAAATTGATGAATCAGCCAAAGAAATAACTCGAGCATACCGTCTAAAAGACGAAGGTGCAAACTTAATGGCGCAGAAGATTCGGATACATGTTTTGCGTCTACAGAATTAAAGTTGCCTCGTTTTATATGAACCTCCAACATAGCCGGATTTGTATTTGTTAAAGCAATCGATTTGATATATTTGGATGATCGAGATCGCGATTCTGCTTAAGTTTAGTTTGGATATTTCTATTCATGCGAAGATTTGTTTTTCTAATATCAATGATACTAAGCCTTATCTTTTTTGCCTGTAATTCTAAAAAATCCAAGAAAGAAACAGAAACTGGTAAATTTAGTTTTCATGAAGTCTCGAATCTGGTAAACCTTAACTTTTTGCACGAGCCCGGAGTGGACAGCAGCTATTATATGCCGGAAAGTATTGGCTCCGGATGTGCGTTTTTAAACTATGACAACGACGGAGATCTCGACATCTATATGGTAAATGGCAACCAACACAATGCAAAAAGCCCGACTGATACATTCACAACGAATCGTCTATTTCTCCAGAATGATTACGGAAAGTTTTCAGACGTTACTGAAACCTCAGGACTTGGCGATTCCGGTTACGGGATGGGCGTGGCAGTTGGCGACATAAATAACGACGGTTATGTTGATGTCTATATCACCAATTATGGATTCGATGCTCTATATCGTAACAATGGCGACGGAACCTTTAGAGATGGTGCTGAGGCCCTTCGCTTGGCTAAGTAAGCTTATGAACAGACTGACCATTCAGACATAGGAACTCTGGATGTCCTGGCCGCCGCATATGCTGAAAACAGGGAACTTAGCAAAACTGTGTCACTTGCCCGCTAAGCATATCAATTGGCGCTCTCAAACCAGCAGAAATAGCGAGTCAAATTCAAAGCCGACTCAATCTATACCTTGCTCGCAAACCATATTATAGACGAGAGTGGTGACTTCCCAAAACAATTGCTTTCAGTACTATTGTAAAAATAAATCTATTAGAGAATGCCCCTTAAAAAAAATCCATTACTGATTTCACTATTAAAGTGGAAAGAAGTTATGTTTGTTAGTAAACTTAAATTTATGGTTGTTTACCCATTACCAAATAATATTTCGTTATGGAGAAATTTGGCTAGACAAAAGAACAATAATGCACCATAATCCGGCTTCCTATCATCAAGTCGTGTTGCACGATACAGCCAGGGGGTGTTGGCTTCATTTTGAACATCCTCGAGAGATCATCGAGACAAGTCGAGTTGAAGATGTGTTGGATTCGCTCGGTTATGTAAAAAAAGCTATAGCAGAACGAGGATTGTACGCTGCTGGATTGGTTGCCTACGAGGCAGCACCTGCCTTTGACCCTGCTCTTACCGTGAAAAGAGATGAGGAATTTCCATTGGTCTGGTTTGGCCTATACGACAAGCCACGCGAGACAGAAATTCTAACATCGTGTACGAAACCATCTTCAATTCAAAAATTTCGATGGTTCCCTTCGGTAACCTCCCATGAGTATCGAGATGCCTTTAAGCGGATCAAGGAGTACATACTATGCGGAGATACATATCAAGTTAACTATACCCACCGTCTTAACGCATCGTTTTCATCGGATCCATGGGTACTCTTTCTTGAGTTGCTAAATGCACAAGATCCTGAATTCGGTGCATTTGTCAACACAGACAATTGGGTTGTATGCTGTGTATCACCTGAGCTTTTCTTTCAAATTGATGGTGATCGAATCACATCCCGTCCAATGAAAGGGACTGCAGAACGCGGGCTAACCTACGAAGAAGATATCAAACAAGGGAATCTATTGCATAAATCCGAGAAGGATCGAGCTGAGAATATAATGATCGTGGATATGGTGCGAAACGACATCGGACGAATTGCTGAAACTGGTAGCGTGAATGTCACTAATTTATGGGAAGTCGAAAGATACCCGACCTTGTGGCAAATGGTATCTACAGTTCGAGCAAAAACTGAAGCTGATTTTGTCAAAATCTTTCAAGCAATGTTCCCTCCTGCTTCGATCACTGGGGCTCCGAAGTCACGCACCATGGAGATTATCGCCGAACTTGAATCCAGTCCTCGCCGAGTATACACAGGGTCAATCGGATTTATCACCCCGAACCGGCGTGCACAGTTCAACGTCGCTATCCGTACAATAGTAATCAATAAAAACAATAGCAAAGCGGAATATGGGGTAGGCGGTGGTATTGTATGGGATTCGGATTTGTCACGGGAAATGTTAGAGTGCCGGACAAAAGCACAGGTACTTAAGGGATATCCACGTTCATTTTGTCTTCTGGAATCGTTGCTATGGACACCAAAAGAAGGTTATCGCCATCTTGATAGACATTTGAATCGTCTCGAGCAGTCTGCTTCATATTTTAGATATACCCTTGAAGTTGAACTCTTGAAATATGATTTGAAACATAATGCAAATCACCTACCTCCAAAAGCACATAAGGTTAGGATACTAATAGCGAAGGACGGCAATATCACGATAGAATCAGAAATATTGAAATCAACTGTAGCCGGTTTAAAAAAGAGAGTTGCAATAGCTCAATCGCCGGTGAATAGTTCTGATCCGTTTCTCTTCCACAAGACCACCAACAGGAAAGTTTACGAAAACGCCAAAAAAAGCCGCCCAGGATACCATGACGTCATTCTGTTTAACGAAAATGGCGAGGTTACAGAATCAACAATAGCGAACCTCGTCGTTGAGATCAATGGAGCTTTGTTTACACCACCGGTCCATTGTGGCCTTCTTCCAGGCACTTACCGTGCATGGATGCTGGAATGTGGGATGAGCGAAGAAAAATCGTTAACTATTGAGGAGGTTTTAATCAGTTCTAGGGTGTTCCTGATTAACTCAGTGCAGGGTATGTACGTAGTTTCAGTCGTCCACCCAGGGAAAACTGATAAGGATGGTTTATTATGGCAAAATAAATCTCTTAGAGAATGATCCCTGGTCTGCTTCTGTGGTGCTAACGAATGTACTTACAATGTGATTGGCCTTACGGAAGGTTACGGCTAAAACTTCTGCAGACATAATTATGCCTGGTCAGTGATCTCGGTAAAGTTCTCTTCACCTGCCCCAAAAATCCGAAATACTTATCCCTTTAAATAAGTCCCCGGTAAAATGAGTAAATGGACCTACCATAATATTGGCGCCAAACCCGGATTATGGATTCAACTAGTAGATTCCAATGGAAACATCGCCGGTATAGGTGCAACAATTCGAATTAAATTTGCTAACCATTATGGACCTGCCCGAGAAATTCATGCCGGTTCGGGCTATTGGTCACAAGATTCCATGATCCAGGTATTAGGATTGCAAGAGGAGGTAAAAGGTATTTGGATACGGTGGCCCGGTGGGATAATTACAGAGACTAAAATAGTTAAGATATCAAATGAAATAACCATCAACTCAGAAGGCAGGATTGTAAATTACCTATAATTAATGCCTGAAGGAAATTCTACAAGCAGTTTAATACCAATAATCTTTCCCGGCTAATAACATTCAAGGGCAAGTTTGAGCCGAAATCTCATCTTTCCTGGTTGGGGGATTTCCACGAAGTTTCGCCTGCATCAAAATCATAATACTTTTTAATTGCTTTTAATAAGCAAAAGAATAGAAAACTATTTGTCATTGCGTAAAGTGCTGTTTTTTAACAAGATTTTTCCAGAATTTTAAAGGTTTGGTTTTTGAGTAATGCCCCATTTATTCATCAGCTATCCCAGTTTTCAAACAGCCTCAAAGCATGGAGTGGAATAAGAACTATTATTTTATCCTTCTGTTTCAGATCTAAACAAAAAATATCTAATTTCAAAAAATTGATAACTATTATTTTGCCATACTCCGATAATTAAGATAAATCAGATAACAAAGGGAAGGATCGGTAGATGGGAAAGTGGACGATGTGTAAAGTTGGGGGTTTTGTTGTAGCAGTACTGATATTTGTGGGCTGTTCCTCACAGTTACGGAATACTAATATAGAATCAACTAGCTTTTCAGAAAAGATTGGCAATGCTACAAGCTATGATTTTACAAACAAATCATTTCAGCACTTAATCAAGTATCACTATGAATTAATTCGATTTGAGAGTAATCCTAGTCAACTTTATCTCGAAACATCTTGGAAATACCGGTTACCATTCAAAGATGAAGTACAGCTCGGTGTTGAAGAAGCAAAAACCAAGATAGTAATAAGTGCTAGGCCACGGAAGCGTGCCATTTTAAATGGTTCGAATTTAAATGTCGTAAGAATGTATGCTGAAAATTTGGTAAGGCTAATTGATAGTGACGAATGGATTCAAATTCCTATGACAAATATGCTAAAATCTTATTTGTATCGTGTCTCAGATGATCTGAAAACTGATCTCTTAACAGGTATACGTCAATTTTAATTCACTTTTTACCTGGTCATTCACACAATAGCATCATGATGAAGTCTACGTCCCTTTATTATCCAATAAATTATGCTAAAATAAATTTTTCAGATACTGTTTAAGTCCATTAGTGTACTTAAAGCGGTCCAATTCGTCCGATTTCAACCAAGAATAGTCATCTGCATCACTGGCGGGTACTATTTTATTTGATTTTGTATTACAAATATAATTTATAATAATGTAGTGATAATTCACTTTTCCTGATTTGTCATAAAGTATTCTATCATATACAGCATTGAATTTATGGTTTTCTACTCTAATTCCACATTCCTCGCTGATTTCTCTTTGTAAAGCTTCTACTAATGTTTCTCCAGTCTTTACGATACCACCGGGAATGCTCCACAAACCTTTTCCAGGCTCCTTTGCTCTTTTTATAATTAGAATTTCGTTTGAATTGTTAAAAATGGCTGCACTGACAGCAACAAAAGGCCGTTCAGGATAAGCTCGTGTATGAACCATAAATGATTTGATGATTGGTTTACATAGAGTGTTTAATTATCGAAATATACACCTAAAACTAAAGCGACCCTTTTTAGATAAATAAAGGATCGCTTTAGATTATTTCGAAAGATTTATTAGAACTAGTTTTCTAGCCAAGAAATTGGCGGAGCATTTTACCTTTGCTGGTTCTACGAAGCTTTTGCAAAGCCAATTCCTTGATCTGCCGGACTCGTTCGCGACTCAGGCTCAATCGATCTCCAATTTCACTTAGAGTTAGTGTTCTTTCTTCTGATATTCCGTAATACAACTTTAGAATTTCACCTTCACGAATCGGCAAAGAATCTAATACTTTCGAAACTTCAATCTTTAATGATTCATCCATCAAAGAATTATCCGGCTGCGGAGATTTATCGTCAGGAATAAAATCCAAAAGAGTGGAATCATAGTCATCACTGATCATTTCATCTAATGAGAGATCTTTACCAAAATTTTTCATTATACCGGATAGGTCAGTGATAGAGATTCCAAGTTCTTTGGTTACCTCTTCCATGCTCGGATCTCGTGCTAATTTCTTGCGAAGTTTATTATAAGTTTTTTCAACCTTAAAAACTTCCCATACTTTGTTGAAGGGTAATCTAACCATTTTAGACTGATTTACAATTGCTTCCATAATTGCTTGACGAATCCACCAAACAGCATAGGAAATAAATCGAAACCCCTTGGTTCGATCAAACTTGTGAGCTGCTTTGATCAAGCCAATATTCCCTTCGTTTATTAAATCTTCAAGAGGAAGACCTCTATTCTGATACTCTTTTGAAACAGAGACTACAAATCTTAAGTTGGCCTCAACAAGTTGATTTAATGCCTGTTCACTACCTTCTGATATCTCTTCAGCTAATTTTATTTCCTTCTCTTGCGTTATGAGAGGCGTCTTTTGAATATCCTGCAGATAGTTAGCAAGTGAAGCCTTATAGGTCATCAAGTTTTCATTTCTTTTTTGTGCCATACCCCAGTTATCCTATTGTTTAATGATGATTAATTATTTTATTTTATTACAAAGTTAACTGTATACGCTTAGGTCATAAATTTGTTCATTATTTGTACTTTATTATTTGGACTTGTCATGACACTTCCTTGTCGATTTTTAAAAGCTGTTTTGTCATAATTCCGATAATGGCATTTGTTGTAAAATTTTGTCAGAAATATCCAGAAATGCTTGAGATTGTGGTGACTCCGGTTTACCAATGACTATGGGCTTTCCAATATCTCCTGCAATTCTAACTTCAATATCAAGCGGAATTGAACCAAGAAAAGGAACATTTAACTTTTCACTTGTTTTTAAACCACCTCCATGGTCAAATATCTCTGTTCGTTCTTGACAATGAGGGCAAACAAAATAGCTCATGTTTTCAATAACTCCGATAATATCCACATCCACTTTTTGAAACATACGGACACCTCTAATCACATCAGCAAGTGCTACATCCTGTGGAGTCGTAACAATAATTGAACCATCCAACTTTATCAGACTGGATAAACTAATCTGGGCATCTCCTGTTCCTGGCGGCATGTCCACTATAAAATAGTCAACATCCTCCCATGAAACATCTTTCATAAATTGTTCAATCGCTTTACCCACCATTGGTCCACGCCACACCACGGGTGAATCATCTTCCAAAAAAAATCCAATTGACATAAGTTTGATCCCATAACGATCAATGGGCAATATCCGGTTTCCTCGTGCAGCCGGCTTTTTATTAATGCCCATCATTATTGGTATGTTTGGGCCATAAATATCAGCATCTAACAATCCAACCCGGGCGCCTCTTTGTGCAAGCCCAAGGGCTAAATTGGTAGCAACCGTTGATTTACCAACACCTCCTTTTCCACTGGCGACCGCTATTTTATACTTAATATCAGTTAATAGTTTTGGAGCTGTCTTGTCAGATGGAACATGCGAAGGTTTCGGTTGAGGTTTTACTTTAGCTGTGGGAGTTCCAATTTCCATAGAAATTTGTTTAATTCCATCGAGCCCTTTAATCTTCTCTCGAATTGTCTTTGAAATTTGTTTTCTTAACTGCTGATCTTTACTATCAATCTCCAAAACAAGCTTAGCTATTGAATCCTCTACAACGACATTTTTCACAGCGCCATATGTAACCAAACCTTGATCGGTATTTGGATAGTGGATCGTTTCCAGTTCTGTTTTTATTGTTTCTGCATCGATCATTTTGTTATTCATAATTCCTTTAGAATCGAATTTTAAATATTTCAATAAGAACACATCCAATCCTTATTGATTTCGAATAAATGGATATTGCCCGAATCCATTAAACATCAAAATGAAGTGGCAATATATCGATTATATTCAATAATAGCAAGTACTAAATTAATAAAAAACTCCCTTTCTGAAAAAAGGCGGTAAAAGTAAATTATAAAAATAAATTATTTTAAAAATTAAAGAAAATATTAAGTCGTTTTTTCTTCAATCCGTGCAGCTTTTCCTGTTAAATTTCTTAAATAATAAAGCTTAGCTCTTCGTACTTTTCCGCGACGGATCATATCAATTTTCGCAATATTGGGGGAATGAAGCGGAAATATCCTTTCAACACCTACACCATTTGATATCTTACGTACTGTAAAAGTTTTGTTGATACCTGCACCTCGTATTTTAATGACAACACCCTGGTAAATTTGGATTCGTTCCTTGTCACCCTCTCTTACTTTTACGTGTACGGCTATTGTATCACCGGGTGCAAACTCAGGCAAGTCATCTCTAAGTAAATCCATCCCAACACCTTCAAGCTTTCCCATCTTACTTCTCCTCAATTATTGTCATATTATTTAACATTTTTCCTTTATTAAATCTTTTCGTCTTGCCATTGTACGGTCCAGTGATTGTTCTTTCCGCCATTTCTGAATATTTTCATGGTGGCCAGATAGCAGCACCTCCGGCACCTTCATTCCACGATACTCTTCAGGCCTGGTATAATACGGGCAATCAAGATACTCTTGTTGAAAAGAATCCGTGGTAGCTGATTCAATATCACTAATTGCACCTGGGATCAGCCTAATTATGGCATCCATTATCACAAGCGCCGGTAATTCGCCACCAGTTAACACATAATCGCCCAAAGATATTTCATCAGTCACCAATGCTTCAATTATTCTTTCATCAATTCCTTTATAATGCCCACACAAAAATACAAGGTGCGATTCCTTAGCCAATTCGTTCGCTATCTGTTGGTTGAAGACTCTTCCCTGAGGGCTCAAATAAATTATTTTACTATTACATTCAGAATCTAAGGATTTAAAGATATGATCGACACATCTAAAAAAAGGCTCAGGCTTTATAACCATACCCGGCCCACCCCCATAAGGATAGTCATCAACCTTATGGTGTTTATCAGAGGTGAATTCCCTCAGATCATGAATATTGATATCAACCAATTTCTTATGCCGGGCTCGTTTAATAATACTTTCTTCAATGGGGCTTTCGGCTAAATAAGGAAAAGCTGTGACAAGATCTATTCTCATTTATTGTCCCGTTTCCAAATCAAGTAGTCCTGGCAAATCTTGTATTTTGATTCGCTTTTGATCTATTGAAATATCTGTAACTATTTCTGCTACAAATGGAATCATTACTTTTTTATTATTCTTTTTCTTAACAACCAATAAATCCTGTCCTGGAGATGACAACACATCAGCAATCGTACCAACATACTCTCCTACCGGGGATAAAACTTTCAAGCCGATTAGATCGAAAGCAAAATAAGTATCGGAAGGTAATTCAATACATTCTTCCCGATTTATACATATTTCGTAACCAATTACTGTTTCAGCTTCATTAACAGAGTTAATACAATCTAATTTTATAAGAACTTTGTTTTGATGTAATCTTACACTTTCAATTTTGGCAGAAAAGCTATTATCCCCGTCAACCGGAATCATGAATATTTCAGACAGACTATGAAACCGATTAGGGCTATCCGTTAACGGCTTAACTTTTAACTCTCCACGGATTCCATGGGGTTTGATAATTATGCCGACTCGTACCAGGTCAGCATTGTCTGACATTGCTGACAGAAGCCTATTCTAAAATTTCTAAAACAGCTCGCCTGCCAGTTTTTGCAGACGCCGCAGCTAGCAATGTACGAATGGATTTGGCTGTTTGGCCTCTTTTTCCAATTACTTTGCCAAGATCACCATCTCCAACACGAAGCTCATATACGACTGTGCGCTCGCCATCAATCTCACTAACACGCACCTCATCCGGCTTATCGACCAGATGCTTTGCAATGAACTCGACAAATTCCTTCATTTCCGACCCTCCTTGCTGGTTGTGGCCAATGTTACCTGCACCAGGCTCTGAGCTCTTTTGAAAGCGTTTCCAAAAATTCGCCATTATTCTTCAGATACTCAGTCCATGGTTAACAAAAAAAGATATCAATGAATTTTTCCTGCCTAGACATGGAGGTATTGTCCTTGTTGGTAAAGCTTATCGAACTTCCTCTGGAGATTCTGATTCATTTTCCGATTTTGGTTCCGGTGTCTGCGCTTTAACATCCTCGACAGCGGGTTTTTCTTCTACTACCGCTTCAACCTCATCATTCACGTCTTCAGGTACTACCTTCTCTTCAACAGTCTTTTCTGCAACCTCAGCATCGACTTGGGCATCTACAGCAGCTACAGTTTCTTTTGCTTCTGCTTTTTTCTCTTCCTTTTTTTCTTGTTCCTCGATTTTAGCTTTTTGTTCTTCAGATTTTTTCGTTGCTTGTGATTTTTTCTCTTCCAGTTTAGCCTGGAGTTTTTTCTGTCTTTCTAATTTGATCACATCCCAAAGCTTCATTTTTTCATCCAACTCTTCTTCAGAAAGTTTTTTCCTGATCAAATCCCATTTATAAAGAATCCCTTCCCTCCGCAGCAAAGATTTAACCGTATCAGATGGAATTGCACCCACGCCCAACCAATAAAGTGCCCTTTCCTCATTGATCGAAACTTCCAAAGGCTCAGTCAAGGGATTATATGTTCCTAGTTTTTCGAGATATTTGCCATCCCGTGGAGATCTGGAGTCTATAGCTATAACTCTATAAAAAGGTCTCTTTTTCCTTCCCATTCTCATTAATCTCAACTTAACTGCCAAATCAATTCTCCTTCTTCTATTGCTTATTCATTTATGATAAGTTCAGAGGAAATGCTCCCTTGGGCAATCCTCTTTTCCCTAGTTTACTCATGCGTTTAAACATTTTCTGCATTTGTGTAAATTGATTAAGTAATCTATTTACCTCTTGCACGCTGGTTCCGCTTCCTCTCGCAATTCTTTTTCTTCTACTTCCATTTATAATTTGTGGCTTATACCTTTCCTGTCTCGTCATTGATTGAATAATAGCTTCAGTCTGGATTAAAGCAGAATCATCAATTTGATCAACCATTTTTGACATATTTAAACCCGGGATCATTTCCATAACTTGTTGCAAAGGTCCCATTTTCTTTACTTGCTGCATCTGATCAAGAAAATCTTCAAGCGTAAAATCAAAATGTTTTAACTTCTTCTCAAATTTTTTAGCTTTTTCATGATCAACTACATCTTGAGCTCTTTCTACTAAGGTTAATATATCACCCATGCCAAGAATACGCGACGCCATTCTATCAGGATGAAATCTTTCTAAAGCATCCAATTTTTCGCCGGAACTGATAAATTTTATAGGTTTACCTGTTACTGCCTTTATCGAAAGAGCCGCTCCACCCCGGGCATCACCATCCATTTTAGTAAGAACAACCCCATTATAATCAAGTTGGTTTTGGAATTCCAATGCCGAATTCACTGCATCCTGGCCTGTCATGCTATCTGCAACAAATAAAATTTCGTTTGGAGTAACCGTCTCTTTAATTTTTACCAATTCATCCATCATCTTTTGATCGATATGAAGTCGTCCCGCAGTATCTATAATGATAACATCCTTGTTGTTTTTACGAGCGAAAGGAACCGACTGCTTACATAATTCAATTGGGGTTCTACCCGCTTCAGAATATACAGGCACATTAATTTGATTGCCTAATGTTTGTAACTGTTGTACTGCTGCCGGACGGTAAATATCTGCTGCAACCATGAGTGGGAAATGGCCGTGTGAAGAATAATATTTAGCTAATTTTCCAACGAAGGTAGTTTTTCCAGACCCTTGCAACCCCACCACCATAAAAATCGTTGGTGGTATATTCGAAAAATGCAAATCTTCAAATGTTTGTCCCATTAAATGAGTCAATTCATCATTGACTATTTTAACAATCTGCTGTCCTGGTGTTACACTTTTTACAACTTCCTGACCAATGGCTTTTTCCTGAACCTTTTCAATGAATTTTTTGGCGACTTTAAAGTTTACATCAGCTTCCAACAACACTCTTCTAATATCACGAAGAGCATCTTTGATGTTCGTTTCCGAAAGCTTCCCTTGGCCTTTTATTTTGCGGAAAACATTGTTAAGTTTATTTGAAATCTCTTCAAACATACTACTTCCATGAAAACCTAGTAATAGCTATAAATCCCTTGAGAACAATTAGTTAAAACCTTTTTTATTTATCTATAAGCTCTCTAATGTAATAAAATCATAATTGCTTTGCAATGATTTCTAATATTTAAGGAATAGCCAATTTTATTTATTAGCTTTACTTTTTAATATCCACTCTACCAGCAATCTTATGCCAAACCCTGTCGATCCCTTTGGAGAAATAGGCAAATCTTTTGTGGACCAGGCAACGCCGGCAATATCTAAATGAACCCATTTGTACTTTTGTGTAAATTCCGCCAAAAAAGCAGCGGCAACCGAAGAACCGGCACCAGATTGGCCGATATTTTTTATGTCTGATACGTCACTTTTTATTTGATCTTTATAATCGTCATAGAGCGGCAATGGCCACACTTTTTCACCGGAAATTTTACCAGCTTCCTGAATCTCTTCAATAAGAGATTGATCATTTCCCATAAGGCCTGCAGCGGTAGGACCCAAAGCAACAACCACAGCGCCGGTTAAGGTGGCTAGATCTACAACTGCTGAGGGTTTGTAGCGCTCGGCATAGGTAAGAGCATCCGCAAGTATGAGTCTTCCTTCGGCATCTGTATTAAGTACTTCGATGGTTGTACCGGACATTGAAGTAAGAATATCACCCGGTTTAGTAGCGCTTCCACCTAGCAGATTTTCAACTGCAGGTATAATTCCAATAACATTTAACGGGATTTTCAGATCAGCGACTGCTCGCATGATCCCCAAAACATTGCCTCCACCAGACATGTCAAATTTCATTTCATCCATGCTTTTGCCTGGTTTTATGGAAATTCCCCCGCTGTCAAACGTGACCCCTTTACCGACAAATAATATGGGAGATTGTTTCTTTTTACCCTTTTGGTGTTCCAAAATGATCATTTTTGCCGGTTGGTTACTTCCTTTAGACACTCCTAATAAAGCACCCATTTTGAGGCGTTCCATCTCTTTTTCGGATAGAATGGTACATTTCAAATCAAATTCCTCAGCGAGAGATTCCGCTGTTTCCGCCAGCATTGTAGGTGTAACCACATTTCCAGGATGATTTCCTAAATCACGGGCAAAATTTACAGCTTTAGATATTGACATCCCTTTTTTAAAGCCATTTAAAACTTGATCTTTGACATTATTCGGAATTGAAATCAAATCGATATTTTTTAATTTGAGTTTTGACTCCTTATCTTTCGATTTTTTTTTGTATGCATCGAAACTATAGGCTCCCAACTCAATCCCCTCGACCACAGTTTGAGTAAAACGAGCCCAATCCTTATTCACTACACATTTTTCTCTTGTCCATATTGTTGCATGCTGAATTGGATAATTCTTTAATGTTTTAACAAGTTTTCCGAAAGCATCTCGAAGGATATCACAAGTATAATTTTCCTTTTCTCCTAATCCAAGGAGAATAATACGAGAGAGATTCTCTACTTGGCCTCTAGTTGAGACATTATAAATTTCATGTTTTTCCCCTTTGAAATCGCTCAACCCACCTGTTAGCATTTCGATTGAATCACTCATCTTTTTAGGTAAACCAAATGAAGTGATTTTTTCATTTTGTAAAACGGGTAAAATTAGAATATCAGTTTGAAGTTTATTAAATTTCGCTTCGGATATTTTGTAATTCATAACTAAATAATAAATACTTCCTAATTTTATTAACCTGCATTATTCATAAATTCTGCCGCCAAGACTCTAAGATACTAAAATTATCTAACTTAGAAGAACTACGATTAAAAACTGAGTTTCTTTCGATTTATATTATAAAACTTATTTCCTTCTTTTTTTTCAACTAACTTTTGGATTATGCCTCGAGCCTTTTTGGCAATGAATTGTTCAGGTTAATTAATTCATGCAAGAGAAAAACACTTATCCCCTTTTTTGAAATATATTGTCAAAAAATTATGGTAATACCAAAATTGATTCTTGAAAAAATTCAAATAATCCTGAAGGCATTATCCCCATTTGCAGCACAGCCAGCATTGCCAAAAGTATTGCAAACGAAAGGCCTAAACTCGCTTTAGGTACCTTAATTTCACGTTCAGCATCTCGCATATATAAATTAATAACCACTCGCAAATAATAATAGACAGAGATCACGGAATTCAAAACTCCGATTATAACCAGCCAAACATAGCCTGATTGAATGGCAGCGCTAAAGATATAAAATTTACCGACGAAACCACCCGTTGGCGGAATACCTGCCAAACTAAACATAAATATGGCCATTGCTAACGCGGCAAAAGGATGTCGGTATCCTAAGCCTCTGTAATCTTCAACATTTAGATTCTCTTGTTTATTGGAATAACCCATGTAGGAAATCACACCAAAAGCGCCTAAGTTCATGAATGTATAAACAAGGAGATAAAAAAGTACGCTTGATTGACCCGAATCGCTTCCTGCAATTACACCGATAAGCAAATATCCTGCATGAGCGATACTGGAATATGCTAACATTCTTTTGATATTATTTTGAGAAATGGCAACGATATTACCGACCGACATCGTTAGAACTGCCACGACCCATAAAATACTAATCCACTCCGAATCCGATAGTGGCAACCCGGCAATGATAATCCGTATCAAGGGTGCGATCGCAGCTCCTTTGGCCCCTGATGACATAAATGCAGTAACCGGTGTGGGCGCACCTTGGTAAACATCCGGAGTCCACATGTGAAAAGGTACAAACGCAGCTTTAAAGGAAAATCCGATCATTAACAGAATTACACCGGAAACCAAAAGAATACCGTTAAAGCCTTGAGTCTGAATATATGCTCCGATCTCAACCATATCCAAAGTGCCGGTAGCACCATAAACCAGCGCGATCCCATACAAAAAGAAACCTGTAGAAAATGCACCCAATAAAAAATATTTAAGGGAAGCTTCGACAGAATCCATTCGCATTTTGCGGATTCCTGTGAGAATATAAAGAGCGATAGACAATATTTCCAAACCCAAAAATACAACCAGCAAATTAGATGTGGAAACCATCATAATCATTCCGACGGTTGACAGCAGTAATAATCCGTAAAAATCTCCGTAATTCAAGTATTCATTTTCTACTTTATTCAGGGATAGAAGAATAGAAAGCAAGGCCCCAACGAGAAATACAATGGTAAATGCAAGTGAAAAATTATCTGCTATAACTGTTCCGTTAAAACCGGAAACATTTTTATCCCATAAATTGATAACTGCCCAAAGAGCTATGATGATTCCGGCTATTGCAATTATTGCCAGGGTTTCTCTTTTGATTTTGTTCAAAAACAGGGGAACTAACAAGAGGATACAGGCAAAAACCGTTAGCACAATTTGCGGATAAATAGAACTCATTTCAATATTTGGTGATGTGAATTCCATCTATTTTTCTCCGGGATCAGAAGAGGTTAATTCTATCAATTCTTTGGTAGCATTTATTTCAAGACTGGTGATTTTTTCTTTTCTTACCCGGGCTTCAGTAAGAACCTTATTAACTGTGGCCTCCGTTTTTTTGAGGAATGGCGAAGAGTAAATGCCGATCCAAAAACAAAGTATAGTAATCGGCACTAAAATAGTTATTTCACGCCAGTTTAGGTCTTTGAGCTTTTTATTTTCAGGGTTATCCAGCTTGCCAAAATTAACTCTTTGAAACATCCAAAGCATATAAACCGCAGCTAATATTACCCCACTTGTGGCAATAATTGCGAGAACCTTATTGACTTTAAATGTTCCAAGCAATATTAGAAATTCTCCAACAAAGCCATTTAGTCCGGGTAAACCAATCGAAGACATGGTAAAAATCATAAAAAAAGTGACAAATATTGGCATCTGTTTAGCCAGTCCGCCAAAATCGGAAATTAACCTTGTATGACGGCGTTCGTAAATCATTCCTACCAGCAAAAATAGGGCGCCGGTAGACAAACCATGATTGACCATTTGAATTATGCTTCCTTGCATTGCTTCGGTATTCATAGCAAAGACGCCAAGCATCACAAATCCAAGGTGGCTGACAGACGAATACGCAACCAGCTTTTTGATATCCGGCTGTACCATTGCGACAAGAGCGCCATATATAATACCGATAACGGCTAAAATTGAAAACAATCCAATGAATGATTCACTGGCATTGGGGAAAAAAGGCAGGCAAAAACGTAAAAATCCATAGGTTCCCATTTTAAGTAGTACTCCCGCAAGGATTACACTTCCTCCTGTTGGAGCCTCAACATGTGCATCAGGCAACCATGTATGAAAAGGAAACATCGGAACTTTAATCGCAAATGCCGTTGCAAAAGCCAGGAAGAACCATACCTGACTTTTGCTTGAAATAATAACTTCTTTTAAGTCCATATAGTCAAAACTATAGAATCCGAACTGTTTGGTGTGTAGAAAATAAAGAACTAGAATGGCAACCAGCATGAGAACTCCACCGAACATAGTAAAGATAAAGAATTTTATGGTTGCATAAATTCGCCTGCTACCACCCCAAACACCGATGATGAAATACATCGGGATTAACATTCCTTCCCAGAAAATATAAAACAGGAAAAGGTCAAGAGCACAAAAAGCGCCCAACATCCCTGTTTCCAACATGAGGAACATGATCATGTATTCTTTAACTCGTTTTTGAATAGATGTCCAGGAAGATAGAATTACAAGCGGAGTTAAGAAGGTTGTTAACAGTACCAAGAGAATACTGATTCCATCAATTCCCAAATGATAGGAAATACCAAGAGATTCAATCCAAACTGTCTTTTCCTCAAATTGAAAATTAGGGTTGGATGCATCAAAATTAATAAACAATGGAAGAGATATTAAAAATACAAGTGAGGTAAGTCCAAGAGTAAAATTTCGTATGAAATCGACCTTTTCCCGATCAATAAACAATAAAACAAAACCTCCTAACAGGGGCAGAAAAGTTACTATTGAAAGCAAATGATTGTTCAAGAATTCCATATTCAGAAATCAAAAAATGATGAAAAATAATATTACAACAACACCAAGAACAAATACCAAAGCATAATTCTGTACGAAGCCGGTTTGAATATTGCGTAAATATTTACTGGTTGTCCTAACTAAAAATCCGGTTCCATTAACAGCCCCATCCACTATTTTCACATCTACTACTTTCCATAATACTAAATCAGACAGTTTATGGATTGGCCGAACAATAAGAAAATCATATAGCTCATCCACATAGTATTTATTGAATACTGCCTTATAAATAAGACCCAATCTATTGGCAATGCTATCCGGGATATCCGTTTTTTTGACATATAAAAGATATGCAAAGCCAATACTTACAAAACTGATCAACAAAACGATGCCCATTAGTGTTTTTTCCATTTCATGGTTAGTTTCTGAAGCCGAATGGCTAAAAAATGCCTCTCTAATGTTGCTGCTTTGCTCGAAAACAGGATGCAGGAAATGCTCAAAATGATTACTTCCTCCAAGTAAAGCCGGTATCCCCACGTAACCACCAATAACCGCAAGTACCGCTAACAGAATTAAAGGAATCGTCATCACTTTTGGCGATTCATGAACGTGATGGGCTATTTCCTTATCTGCCCGGAGATTACCGAAAAATGTCATAAAGATCAATCTAAACATATAGAAAGTGGTAATGCCGGCAGCAATAGCACCGATTAGCCATAACCAATAACCTCCGTAGGGGCTTGAAAAAGCTTGCCACAAGATTTCGTCTTTACTAAAAAAACCGGAAAAGCCGGGAATCCCGGCTATTGCAAGGGTTGCAAGAAACATTGTCCAGAAAGTTATGGGCATATGTTTTTTTAATCCACCCATCATGCGCATGTCGGTATTATTGGACATGGCATGCATAACACTTCCAGCGCCAAGAAATAGAAGGGCTTTGAAAAATGCATGTGTCATGAGATGGAATATGCCAGCTGAAAACGCTCCAACTCCGACACCAAGTATCATATATCCCAATTGGCTTACGGTTGAATAAGCCAACACCCGCTTAATATCAAATTGAGTGATTCCTATGGTTGCGGCAAAAATAGCTGTTAATGCTCCAACAACCGCGACAACACCCATGGCTATAGGTGATAGTGTATAAATCACATTGGTACGGGCTATCATATATACGCCGGCTGTTACCATTGTAGCTGCATGGATCAAAGCGCTAACCGGTGTCGGACCAGCCATGGCATCGGGTAACCAGACATAAAGTGGAATTTGTGCAGATTTGCCAACCGCACCGACAAAAAGTAAAAGAGCAATTGCAGTCATAGTATCATTGCCAACCGAAAAATTACTGGCAGCCTGAGAAAATACTTCTGTAAAATCCAGTGTACCGAACGTTACAAATATTAGAAATACAGCCAACAAGAAACCGAAATCGCCAATTCTATTTACGACAAAAGCCTTGCGACCGGCATATGCATAATCTTTATTTTCATACCAGAATCCAATTAACAAATAAGAACAGAGACCTACTCCTTCCCAACCGACAAACATTAACAGAAAATTATTTGCCATAATCAGTAGAAGCATGGAAAAGACAAATAGATTCAGGTAGGTAAAGTATCGTGCGATTCCTTTATCGCCATGCATATAGCCTATTGAATAAACATGAATGATCGTGGAGACACCCGTAACCACTAAAAGCATGACCATAGACAAAGGATCGATCTGAAATCCGACTTTTACGGAAAAAGAGCCGGCGGCGATCCAGGTAAACAAATCATATTCAAAAATGCGTGATTGTTCAGGAAGATCCAACAAACCTGAAAAAAGTGATAACGAGACTAAAAAGGAAAGTCCAATAGCTGAGCTTCCGACGATGCCAACTGTTTTCTCATTAAATTTTGTACCAAAAAAACCATTAATAATAACGCCAATTAGAGGGAATAGAGGAACTAACCATACATATTCAAGCATCAAATCTCCTGACGAACGCAATCATTATCTTTTATCCACGCAAAAGATTAATTTCATCAACATTAATCGTGCCTTTAAGCCGGAATAACGAAATAATTATAGCAAGCCCAACGGCAACCTCTGCTGCTGCGACAGTCATAATAAAAAATACAAAGATTTGACCATCTACGGAGTTAAGTTGACGCGCCAATGCTACAAATGTTAAATTTACCGCATTTAACATTAATTCAATACTCATAAAAATGACGAGAGCATTTCTTCGCATAAGTACACCTAGTACACCAATGGCGAAAAGCACAGCTGCTACAATTAGAAAATACTCGACAGGTATCATTGATTTAATATTCCTTTCACTTATTCTTCTTTTGGAAGGTGTTTGCTGCCTAATACAATTGCACCAACTATTCCTATCAGTAAAAGTATGGACGCTGCTTCAAAAGGAAATAAATAATCCGTAAAAAGTTTACCACCTAAAACTTCCACACTTCCCAACTCGTTAATTTTCTCCGGTGGAAAATTGCCAATTTTACCCGTAACGGATCCTTTATAGATAATCAAAAAGATTTGGGACAAGAATAAAACAGATAATACTGAACCAAACAAAACCTGGAATGGTTTGCCAATGGGCATTCGGGCTTCCTGGCGTAAATTCAGCAACATAATCACGAAAAGAAAAAGCACCATAATTGCTCCGGCATAAACAATAATATGAACAATGGCCAGGAATTGAGCTTCTAACAGAAAATAAAATCCTGCAATGCCAAAAAAAGTGATGATCAAAAATAAGGCACTGTAAACCGGATTCTTATGCAAAATCATAACAATGGCCGATGCTATTACAATCACAGAAAAAAAGAAAAAGAAAAACGATATCATTGCTTATTAAAATCCTGTTTCTTCTTTAGAACGATCAAAATATTTTCCATCTGCTGTTAAGTCATAATTCTTAAGCAATCTCTCTTTATCCCAGATCAGTTCCTCACGCGTGTAGGCGGAGAAATCATAAATTTCGGTGAGTTGAATGGCATCCTCCGGACAGGCTTCTTCACACATTCCGCACAGGATACATCGAAGCATATCAATTTCAAATCGAACCGGATATTTTTCCCTGTCATCCCATGGCGCAACACCAGCTGTCATCGAAATACATTTTGCAGGACATGCTGTTGAACACATTTCGCAACTGACACATTTGACTCTACCCTGCTCATCCCTGTTAAGACGAATGGCGCCCCGATGACCAGGTGCTGGAATCCATTTTTCTTCAGGATATTGAATGGTATACTTTTTCTTGAACATATGTCTCAACGTAATGAACATACCTTTCACAATTGCAGGAAAATAAAATTTATCCGTCCATTTTGGTTTGTAAGCTACTTTGATAATTGCCATAAAACCTCTTAATACAATAAACTGATAATGATGCCTGTTACAACAACATTCGCCAGGGCAATCGGAAGAAGTACCTTCCACCCTAAGCGCATTAATTGATCGAATCTGAATCGGGGAATAGTCCAGCGAATCCAAATAAAAAAGAAGAGGAAAAAACCGGTTTTTGCTGCAAAAGCTACCAACGAAAGCACTACTCCCCATAATCCCATTTGGCTTTCATCCACATAAGGAAAATCCCAACCGCCAAAATACAGTGTACTGATCAAAGCAGAAGCCGTAATCATTGCAATATATTCTCCCATGAAAAACATGGAAAATTTCATACTGCTATATTCTGTATGATAACCCGCGACCAATTCGGGTTCTGCTTCTGACAAATCGAAAGGCAAACGATTGGTCTCCGCAAAAATTGAAATCAAGAATATGATAAATCCAACAGGCTGTAAAAAAATATTCCAATTAGGCAGTATACCAAACAATAATTGTGATTGCTGCTTAACCATTTCATCCAAACGTAATGTTCCGGCTATCATCAGGACTCCGATTAAGGCGAGTCCCATGGAAAGCTCATAGCTGATCACCTGGGCAGAAGAACGAATAGCACCGAATAAAGGGTATTTGCTATTGGATGCCCAGCCACCGAGAATTAAACCATACACACTCAACGAGACCAACGCAAAAATATAAAGCAATCCTACATTTAGATTTGCTATTTGCAAATTGACTTCTCTGCCAAACGCAGAAAAACTGTGACCAAACGGGATTACTGCAAATGTCAGAATCGATGGGATCAAAACCATCATTGGGGCAATAACGTAAATCACTTTTTCTACGTGGTTTGGGATTATATCTTCCTTGAAAATAAACTTAATCCCATCTGCAACCGGTTGCAGTAAACCGCCTGGTCCAACCCGGTTTGGACCAATCCTGTCTTGCATATAGGCGCTAATTTTTCGTTCGGCCAGGATTAAAACCAAAACCAGATTAACGTTGATGAACACAACAAGCACAATTTTGGCGATCATAATAACTAAATCGATCAAGGCAAGACCCGTTTCTGTCATGCAGTCGCCTTTTCCAGTTTCATCCCATAATCACCCAATTTAAAGAAGGAAACATCTTTTAAAGCCTCTACCTCTTGCACCATATCATTGATGACATCGCCAATGGTTACCATGGTACTATTCTCATTAAACATTTTATAGAGGTCTAATAAAACTTGCCAACCTTGGTGAGTATCACCGGACGGCTTAATAGCAGCCTGGATTTTTTGCATCTGTCCCTTGGCATTTATGTAAGAACCGGATTGCTCTGCAAAATAGGTTGAAGGAAGCACAACATCCGCTGCCATTGTTAAATCACTAACAGCTACATCCTGTATAACCAGAAAATCCAACTTTTTAAGCAAATCTTTCTGCTTATCGGATAGCTTCAAATCTATATCACCATTAAGAAAATAGAGAACTTCGATTTTGCCGTTTTTAATTTCATTCCAAAAATCAGACTTTTCGCCTAATATCAACTTTGCTCCGCGGTAATTCGGACTTTTATCCGCATAAATGGTAAACCCTGATTTATAAATGATGTCTTCGCCCTGTGGTTGACTATTATATACAAAGAAATTTTTGCATCCTAATTCTTCATGAAAAACTTTGCGAAGCAGGTAGTTCTCTTCATTGGTGGCAAATGCCGATCCAACAATGGCGATCTTAGAAGTTTCCTTTGATCTCTTAAGTAGTACTAAACGGTCATGAATAATCGATAATGCTTCTTCCCAACTCGTATTATTTAATTTATTTCTGGCTTTCTTCATCGGATAGGAGATGCGATCCAGGTCTTCGAATCGATGATAAATATAACGGCCGTCATCACAAATCCAATGTTCGTTTACTTCCATGTTCTGTCTCGATTGTATGCGATAGATCTTTTCTTCTTTATGCTGAATATCTATGTTACAACCGGCGCTGCAACCCGGGCATACACTTTTTGTCGATGTTAAATTCCATACTCTTGAGTTGAATAGAAAGTCTTTATCAATCAAACAGCCCACAGGACAAATCTCAACGATATTCCCTGTCATTTTATGAGTTAAACCTCTTCCTGGAAAAATCGAGATATCCGTTTCATAGCCTCTGTGTTCAATGGTTAGATATGGGTCTCCCACTATATCCTCGAAGAATCTAACACAACGAGTACACATCACACACCTGTTGCGATATAAAAGAATATTTCCACCTAAATCCTTTGTAGGCCGAACCCGTTTTTCTTCAACCATACGGCTATGCGAAGAGCCATATTTAAAGGTGTAATCCTGCAGATCGCACTCACCGGCTTTATCGCAAATAGGGCAGTCAAGCGGATGGTTGATTAAGAAAAACTCCAGCATGCTCTCAATCGCTTCTTTTACCGTATCTGTGTCGGTTTTTACATCCATGCCATCCTGGACTGTAGTTGCACAAGAAGGGATTAATTTGGGCGCATTGTTCAGTTCAACAAGACACAGCCGACAGCTTCCCACTACTGTTAATGATTGATGGTAGCAATAATGGGGTATTTCTATTCCATTTTCAAGCGCGGCCTGAAGAATATTTTTCCCAGGCTCAGTTGTAATTTCTTTATCGTTTAATTTAAATGTGGGCATCTACAACCTTTATACTTTTGTCTTTTTTAACCGGACACTTACCTCGTCGTACGTGTTCTTCAAATTCCCCCCGGAACTTATTGATAAAGCTGTTTGCAGGCATAGCAGCGGCGTCACCCAAGGGACATATTGTACGAAAATTGATTTTGTCTGCAATGTCATCCAACAGATCCATATCTTCCATTCGACCTTCACCTCTCTCGATCCGCTGTAAGATTTTTACCAACCAGGTTGTACCTTCACGGCAAGGAGTACATTGGCCGCAGGATTCATGTGCATAAAATCTTTCAATATTGAGTAAAGCATCTACCATACAGGTAGTTTCATCCATTACAATGACTCCAGTAGAGCCCAGCATGGACCCTATCTCAGCCATAGAATCAAAGTCCATACTAACATCAATTTCATCGGCTGTTATCACCGGAACCGAAGATCCCCCCGGAATAACTGCTTTTAATTTGTGCCCATTTCGCATACCGCCACAATCTTCATAAATTAATTCCTTGAGGTTCTTCCCCATGGGAAACTCATACAACCCGGGTTTTTTCACATGGCCGGACACACAATATAATTTAGGTCCGGAATTTTTTTCATTAGGACCTATGCTTGAAAACCACTCTATACCATGGTTGAATATCAAAGGTAGGTTTACCAATGTTTCAACATTATTAACAATAGTAGGACATTTAAAAGCGCCTTCAATAGCAGGGAACGGCGGTTTCAATCTTGGCCATCCGCGCTTGCCTTCTAGTGATTCTAATAAGCCTGTTTCTTCACCGCATATATAGGCGCCTGCGCCACGATGATTAACAATTTTTAAATCGTAACCACTGCCAAAAATATTGGTACCTAAAATTCCCTTTTCTTCAGCTTCTTTTACAGCTTGCTCAAAAACATTTGAACCATAAACAAATTCACCCCGGATGTAATTGTATGCAATATTCGATTGAATAGCATATGCAGCGATAGCTATTCCTTCGATGAGCATATGAGGTTCTTTTTCAATGAGATAACGATCCTTAAAGGTACCGGGCTCAGATTCATCAGCGTTACAGACAAGATATTTAGGCTTGTCAGAATCTTTTGGCACAAAGCTCCATTTTACTCCTGTCGGAAAACCAGCGCCGCCCCGGCCACGTAAACCTGATTTCTTAACGAACTCGATGACCTCATCAGGCGATTTTTCCTTAACAATAGACTCGAAAGCCTTGTAGCCGCCATTGCTTAAATAAAAGTCAATCTTAATTGAATCAGGTTCATCTTTGTTTTGAAGAAAATAATGTTCAGCCATTCGTATACTATTTGATTCCTATTTCAAACTATCAAGAATTTCATCAATTCTTTCAATGGTCAGGTTCTCGTAATAATCATCGTTAATTTGCATCATCGGGGCAGTGTCGCAAGAACCCAGACATTCAACTTTCTTAAGAGTAAAACGCTTATCCTTTGTTGTTTCACTCACTTTGATTTTCAATTTTTTTGCAATGTGATCCACAACCGATGTGGCACCCATTATTTCACAGGATAATGTTGCGCAAACTTGAATCACATGCCGCCCTTCTTCTTCCCGCGGGTAAAGTGTATAAAAAGAAACTACGGTTGCAACATTTATTGGGCTCACATCCAGCAAGCTTGCAACATATTCCATCACTTCCGGTGTGATTGTTTTAAATTCTTTTTTTGCCAGATGCAGGACGGGAAGCATTGCGGCTTCCTTATTGGGATAATTGCCGAGGATTCTTTCTACTTCAACTTTACCTTCTTGAGAAAATTGTATCTTATCCGTTGCCGTTTCAACACTCATTCTAAATCCAGGGAAAATAAAAGATAAATCATCGATCTAACTCACCGGCAATGAGGTTCAAACTACTCAAAACCGCCACCAAATCCGACAACATATATCCTTCCACCAAACTGGGAAGAATCTGGTAATGATAAAAAGAGGGTGGGCGAACACGGAATCTGTAAGGTCCGCGGCCTTTGTTGCTGATCACGAAAAATCCCAGCTCACCGTTGGGTGATTCGGTGGCAACATACGATTCACCAACCGGGGCTAGTGCTCCTCTATTTTCCATTATAATTTCAAATTGATGGATCAAACCTTCAATAGAGCCATACACTTCATCTTTAGAAGGAAGGGTAACTTTGCTGTTGGAATCAACGTTCATTTCTCCCTCTGGTAAGTTTTCTACCGCTTGCTGGATAATTCGAACAGCTTGTTTCATCTCTTCCATTCGAACAAGATAGCGATCATAAACATCTCCGCTTTCTCCTACCGGTATGTCAAAATCAAAATCTTCATAAGAAGAATAGGGTTGCGTTATTCGAATGTCGAGCGGGATGCCGCTAGCCCTGAGACATGGACCCGTGATCGCATATTTTATAGCGTCTTCTTTGGTAATGACGCCAACATCTTTGGTTCGATTCAACCAGATTTGATTATGCGAAAGCAGATTATCTACATCTTCCAGGGTGTTTGGCAAACCTGTAAGGAATTTTTGCAGATTAGTAAAGAATTCTTCCGGAATATCCCGATCAACTGCAAATCCACCCAGTCTTACATAACTGATGGTCAATCGGGTCCCCGTAATCAATTCAAATAAATTGTAAATATTTTCCCGTTCCCTGAACAGGTAAAGCAGAGCTGTGAATGCACCCAAATCCATGGCCTGGGTCGCAATGTTCAACAGATGGTCCATGATCCTTGAAAGCTCGGCAAGAATGACACGAAAATATTGTGCGCGTTTTGGAATTTCAAGTTCGAACAACTCTTCAATTGCTAAAATATAAGCAAAATTATTGTTCATCGGAGAAAGATAATTCATCCGATCCGTAATCGTTACAACCTGGTTGTAAGATCTATATTCACCCAATTTTTCAAAACCGTGATGAAGAAAGCCAAGGTCAGGTGTACATTTGACAACAATTTCTCCTTCTAATTCAAGTATTAAACGCAGGGTGCCATGGGTCGCCGGATGTGAGGGCCCAAAGTTAAGAAGCATTCGGCTGTCTTTCGCGTCATAAAGGAAGTCATCGACAACCGGTTCAGCCTGATGAATTTGTTCTTCGATTTCTTTCGTTTCTGCCATTGGTTTTTATTTAATCCAAACCAGTCATTCGTTCAACTTTTTTAAAGTTTTCACGGAATCCAATTCCTTCACAAGGGAACTCTTTACGTAGAGGAAACCCTTCAAAATCATCAGGATTTAAAATTCTTCTCATATCCGGATGATTATTAAACTTAATTCCATACATATCATAGACTTCACGTTCCGCCCACTCGGCTGAAAGCCACAATGGGCTAACCGTATCCACAGTCAAATCACTCTCAGAGATATATGTTTTAATTCGAAGGCGATGATTGTGTTGTGAGGAATACAATTGGTACACCACGCAAAAGCGTTCGATTCCGCCCATCTCCAAATAATCCACGCCGCAAACATCCATAAGGTAATCAAATTGGGTCACGGGATCGTCTCGTAGGCATTCCAGGATTTCCAATAAATGTTCTTTGCGCACAGAAACAGAAGCCTGGTTGAACTGGTTACTAGTTTCTAAAACGGAGGAGCTAAATTTGGATTTTACAAAATCTATCAGTTCTTGATTGCCGGCCACTACTATTCTCTGGTTCACTTATATTTTTTTGAGGATTCTTTTTCAATCATTGCTTGAATTTTCATCACGGCATCAATCACTGTCTCGGGACGAGGTGGACATCCGGGAACGTAAACATCTACAGGAATAAAATTATCCACTCCCTGTATGGTTGAATAGGTATCGAACACGCCACCGGTCGATGCACAAGCACCCATGGAAATGACCCATTTCGGCTCCGGCATTTGTTGGAAAATTCTCTGTAATACGGGCATCATTTTAATGCTAATTCTGCCGGCAACGATCATCAAATCAGATTGTCTCGGGGAAAAGCGAATCGCTTCCGCGCCAAACCGGGCTAAATCATATTTCGGACCCAGGACGGCCATTAACTCAATTCCACAACATGCGGTTCCAAATGGCATTGGCCATAAAGAATTTTTACGCCCCCAATTGATAAATTTATCAAGCTGGGTGGTGAAAATGTTATCGCCCAATTTGCTTTCTAGTCCCATTCGAACGCTCCCTTCTTCCATGCATAAACATATCCTACCAGCAACAATGCTACAAAAACCAACATCTCGAATAAAATAAAATTCCCAAGAGAAAGGAAATCTTTATATACTATCGCCCAGGGATAGAAAAAAATGATTTCGATGTCGAAAATAACAAACAACATGGCAATGATATAAAACCGAATTGAAAACCGTTGATGCGCCTCACCAAATGGTTCCATGCCTGATTCATAGGGGCTAAGTTTAACTGCTTCCGGACGCCGGGGACCTAAAAGAGAGCTTAAAATTAAGATAACAGCTGCAAGTCCTACAGCAACTATGATCATAAAAACAATGGGTAATAACTCGCTTACCATAACTTAGCGTTCCATAATTATCAATGGGTAATCCATTCAATAAAAAACAGAAATGAATGTAATAGCAGCCCCTGTTTAATGCCATTTATTTCATCAATTCTAAAAGACCAATTAAATTTATTTTCTGTGACATTTTCTTAATAATATTTTTTTGAAGGTCTTTACAAAACTACAAGATAATGTCCCGTCAGGGACAATATATTTATAGCAAATGAATTTGATCTATGCAGGATATGAAAAACACAGCCAAAGTTTAGAGCTATTTTTGTTTTTCTCCAAACTGGTTAGTTTTAGAACCAAGTATTCATATGCACATATATTATTTAAACCTGGACAATTCATAGCCACCAAGTTATTCGGTTAAAAGTCAATTTTTTATCGATTGAATTTTATTAGAAAAAAATGACAATGTTCTTTGAAAAAAACAAGAAGATGTGCGATATT